>JBGPID010000109.1:0-8637 GCA_041484725.1 Geobacteraceae bacterium
ACCAATCTAAGAAGAGGAGAAAACAATTTTATGGACAACACTCAGACGATCATCAAGGACACGACCGCCAATCCGGCTCCGTTAGGCCTTTGCGCCTTCGGAATGACCACGGTTCTTCTGAACCTGCACAATGCCGGGTATTACCCGATGGATTCCATGATCCTGGCCATGGGAATTTTCTACGGAGGCATCGCACAGGTAATCGCCGGATCGATGGAATGGAAGAAGGGAAACACTTTCGCCACGACGGCATTCACCTCATATGGCATGTTCTGGCTGACGCTGGTTGCCTTGATCTTCATGCCCAAGTTCGGTTGGATCGATAAGCCGACTGAACCTGCATTTGCGTCATACCTCATCCTCTGGGGCATTTTTACCGCCGTTCTCTTCATCGGCACCTTACGCCTCAACAGGGCGCTGCAATTTGTGTTCGGCTCACTGGTTGTTCTCTTTTTCCTCCTCGGATACAAACACGCGACCGGCGATGCTTCCCTCGAACATTTTACCGGATTTGAAGGAATCATCTGCGGCGCCTCCGCCATCTATACCGGTTTGGCCCAGGTTCTGAACGAGGTGTACGGCAAGACCATCCTCCCTCTCGGGCCGATGAAAAAGTAATAAATGTCATAAAAGCAGAAGAGACATCCGCAAAAAAGAGGGGCATGTGTTTACATGCCCCTCTTTGCATTATCCCCCTTCACTCCGTCCGCTCCCGCACCGGAATAGCGACTTTATAGGGCGTTCTCTATGGCCTCGCACAAGGTTTTCAATACCTTGATCCGGGCATAGTTCTTGTCATTGGCTTCCACGAGGGTCCAGGGTGCGATCTCCGTGCTGGTCCGGTCGATCATGTCGCAGACGGCGAGCTCGTACTGCTCCCACTTCTCCCTGTTGCGCCAGTCATCCTCGGTGATCTTGAAGCGCTTGAAGCCGGTCTTTTCCCGCTCCTGGAATCGCCTTAACTGTTCATCCTTGCTGATTGAGAGCCAGTACTTTACGATCACGGTCTTGTGCCTGACAAGCTGCTCTTCGAAATCATTGATCTCGCTGTAGGCACGCATCCAGTCAGCCTGTGAGCAGTATCCCTCGATGCGTTCAACCAGAACGCGGCCGTACCAGGAACGGTCGAAAATCGCCAGGTGTCCGCGGCGCGGCATATGCCGCCAGAAACGCCACAGGTAGGGCTGGGCCCGTTCCTCCTCGGTCGGCGCGGCAACCGGGATGATGTGGTACATCCTGGCATCCATGGCTCCGGTTATGCGGCGGATACTCCCCCCCTTTCCGGCGGCGTCGCTTCCCTCGAAGAGGGTGACCACAGAAATATTCCTGAAATTCCCATGGCGGGTAAGGAGATTAAGCTTTGCCTGATACTTTTCCAGTTCATTCTCATATTTGTTTTTGCCGAGACTGAGCGACAGATCGAGTCTCTTGAGAACGGAAGTGGTGTCGATATGGGGCATGACAGGAGGCGAGGTCACGTGAGGCTGGCGAATCTCCGCTGTGTCGAGGCGGGCGCGCAACGCCTGCAGGATCGCCTTACCTACCGCCAGGTAGCGGTAGCGCGGGTCCGAACCCTCAATAATGGTCCATGGCGCCTCGGAGGTGCTGCTGCGGCGTAAAACGCTCTCGGCGAGTGAATGGAACCGGTCGTATATCTTGAAATTCTTCCAGTCCCTCGGGGTGACCCGCCAACGGGTCTTGGGGTCCTTCTCCAGGGTTTTAAGACGGATTTTCTGTTTTTCCTTGGAGAGATGGAGCCAGAATTTCAGGATCAGCGCCCCTTCGTCGACGAGCATCTTCTCAAAACGGTTGATCCGCTCCAACTGCTGGTCCAGTTCGGAATTCTTGGAGGGACCCTGGAGATGGTTGTTGATCGGCGTCGAATACCAGGAACGGAACAGTATCCCTATCTTCCCCTTTGGTGGCAGAACCCGCCAATAACGCCACATCACCGGGCGATCCAGTTCCTCGTCGCTGGGCTCGTCCAGGGCGTGGGTGCGGATATGGCGCGGGTCCATCCATTCATTCAGGATATTGACCGTTTCTCCTTTCCCGGCTCCGTCAACGCCGGAAATCAGGATGATAACCGGAAACCGCGCCGACTGGAGAAGTTCGAGCTGGGCGTCGAGGAGTGCTTCGCGAAGGATCGGCACCTCTTTTTTGTAGGTTCCCTTGTCTATTTTGTGTCCAAGTTCAGCCGATTCGAACATGTTCCCCCCGGATGGTTTTAACAGTCTGGATTTACTGGATAATTCCACAAGATTAATTATAATGTAAGACCCATATTTGTACAGTCGTTTTCAGGCCGGCGTCGTCAAGACAGGGTGAGATAAAAACCCAGGGATCGAGCAGATACAGGTAGGACCAGGTTAAAGATCGTCAATCCGCCTCCCCGCCATGTCAGATAATTGTTGGATAAAAACGGCAAAATATACTATCTTAGAAAACACATTCTCCCTGCACATCACAATAGAGAAATGTGCAGCCACTACTCTTTTCGGGATATTTGATGGAATACATGAACATTAATTTGCAAATGGCCACGGACGAACAGAGACGAACGCTGCAGGAACAGATGGATTGCGTGGAGAGGCTTATCCAGAGCTGCGCCGTACCGACCTTCGTCATCGACAGCCAGCATCGCGTCATACTCTGGAACAAGGCCTGCGAAGCGCTGACCGGGGTGATGGCTGCGCAGGTTATCGCCGCTGATGACCTGGAGAAGGTCTTTGAAATCTTTCGCAGGGCCGGCCGTCAGGATGTTTCGGGCGAAGGGGTGGGGCTTGCCCATGCGAAAACCCTCGTACGCCGTCAGGGTGGGAGGATGATCCGGGGCACGTCCTGCTTATCGAGAAGAACCTTCAGCGAGACGATCAGCAACCTGGGGCTGTTTCTCTCAACCGTCAAGACTCCTGATGAATGAAGGGCTAAAACTCTTCAGCCTTTAAGTCTATCAACCCCAATAGCTACACAGGCGAGAGACCGCGCAGGAATTCGAGCAGGCAGTTATTGAACACCTTCGGCTGTTCCTGATTCGCCAGGTGCCCGGCCCCGGGGATGATGCAGAGCCTGCTTTGCGGTAGGCCTGCCGCAAGGGTCCGCGCATTTTCTGCCGGTACGGCCTGGTCCTCTTCTGCGCCGATCACCAGTGCCGGCAGATGGAAGCCGTTTAGGAGGGCCGTATAATCCTTCCGCTCACGCATGGCGAGGAGTCCCCCAGCAACCGCGCGCGCATCTTTCTCCATCATCCAGCCATAGACCTCTGCCGCCAGTTCCGGTCGTGCCTGCGCCGTTTTCGTGGCGAACAGGATTCTTTTGAATTGGTCTGCCACTATCCGGGGGCCCGATTTCATCACTTCGCTGGCCAGGCCGAGTCGCCTTTCCTTTCCCGCCTCGTCGTCCGCCCCGCTGCGGGTGACGATGAAGCAGGCGGCCGCAACCCTTTCAGGATAGCGTTCGAGCAGGTTGAGGAGAACGTATCCCCCCATGGACATCCCCCCGACCACGGCTCGCTCGATTCCGAGATGGTCGAAGAGGGCGGTCAGATCGTCGGCGAAAAGATCCATTGAATACGGAACATCATTGGCATCGCTGTCACCGAAGCCCCGCAGGTCGGGGGTGATGACCCGGTACCCGGCAGAGGCCAGGGCCATGACCTGGGGCCCCCACATGCGACGGTCCAGGGGAAATCCGTGGATAAGGCAGACGGCGGGCCCGGAGCCGCTGTCATCGTACCCGATGGTAATGCCGTTGATGAGCGCCTTCATGATTGCTCTGAACTCCTTTTCGCGAAAGCCGTGGACTTTCGTAACTACTCAGGCCTATCTCGCGCAAAGCTCGCCAAGTACGCGCTTGTGCGCCATAGCGCTTCAGCGCGCAGGCGCAAAGGAAAACCATCAGATATCAGACTGTAGCTTATCACCCAATTGGTTGGGTCTCTATCTTCATAAGTATTTGATTTTCTTTGCGCCCTTTGCGTCTTTGCGCGAAAATTGGGTTTTGATTGAATTCCTGGAAACTTTGCCCTACTACCTGATAAGTTACTGCCTTTCCCGTGATCTGGTTAAAAAAAGGACCGCCCGGTCAGGCGGCCCTTTTTGTGAGGGTTTATTTCTCGATGGACACGCAGCCGAAGTTGGCCATTGTCCTGCGGTTTTTCTGGCGACCTTCAACTGTTTTGTTGTCGGCAATCGGCTTGGTTAATCCATATCCCATAGCTTTAAGACGTGACTTGTCGATGCCGAACTTTTCCACCAGCATCTTTACGACGCCTTCCGCGCGCCTCTGGGAGAGCTTAACGTTATATTTGGCAGTCGCGATATTGTCCGTATGACCTTCGATGGTCCCTTTTATCTGTGGAAATCTTTTCATGAATTTGGCGACATTCTCGACTTCGCCGTAATATGCGGGCTTTATTATGGACTTGTCGGTATCGTACTCGATATGCAGGGTCATGCACAACTCTTCCTTGGTCGGTGCGGCAACCGTTATTCTGGCTGAGCTGTTGACCTTGCCGCCTGCGCCGGTGCATACCAGATTATAGGTGGTATCGGCGAAAGGTTTGATGTTAGCGGTTCCCTGCGGCTTCACCGGCCCAATGCCGGGCTGGATGTCACACTCCGTTGCGTTCTGCGAGGTCCAGTTCAACATGGCTGACTCCCCCTGCATAATGGAAGCGGGAGATACGGACAGATCGCATGTCGGGACCAGATGTTTGGGAGCTTGGGCAACGCTTATAGTTGCGTCGCTGCTGGCTTTGCCGCCTTCACCGGTACAAGTCAAGGTGTAGAGGGTGTCGGCCGCAGGTGTGACAGTCATGTCCCCCTGGGGCTTGACAGGGCCGATGTTGGGCTGGATATTAAGTTCGGTTGCATTTTCCGAGGTCCAGTTCAGCTTGGCCGACTGGCCCTGCATGATGGAAGCCGGGGAGGCGGCAAGATTACACGCCGGGGCTACCGGAGCCGGGGCGGGCTTTTTGTCGCCAAAGAGGAAGGTCACGCCGGCGGTGTATTCCCAGTTGCCCTTCAATTTGGTATTGTCTTCGAAAAGAATCAACTGGCGGGCATCGCCACGCAGGGCAAGCGAATCGGTAAGGAAATACTTGAGTCCTCCTCCGGCATTCATGGTAGCATCGGTATTGCTCCCCCCCGCGTTGAATCCGGAGCCGTGACCGAAGGTGATCCCGCCACCGCCTAAAGCGAGATACGGCACCAACCGCCCTTCCGGCATGAAGTTATAGAGGACGTCCATGCGGTATGAGAGGGCATTGATGCTCAGAGAATTATGTCCTATAATAGGTGCACCCTCTGGAGAAGTGCTTACGGACAAACGATTGACGTCAGTCGACAGGAAATCGACAACGTATTCGACACCAATGTGTTTCGTAATATCGTAGCCGAGACGCAGCCCGTACACGGGTGCTGTTTCGGCATGCTGGACCCCGTCAAAGGTGTATCCGCCGGCAAAAGGGGAAATGGAGAATGCACCCTCTCTCTCACCGGAGAAACATGTGGTTGTGGACAGGATAAACAGCAGGAAAATCGCGCAGTTCATCAATCTTTTCATAGTCCGCTCCTTGTCATGAAGAAATCATAAAATCATTTATTGAAAAGGTGGTAAGTAAATTGCGCCGGTTTCACATTTTAGTTGGCTTATTTTAAGCTTTCATGGCTGTTTGTCAAGCAAATATAAAGGATGACCTTATCGTAGAAAATGCATATCGCTACTGCATTCTCACCGCACCGGGCATTGCGGAACCGCGCAATTCCTGACGGAGAGCGGGAAATGGCAGGAATAAACCGATTTTGTCCGAGCCGTTGTCATTGTTTAGGTATTTTGATCATACCTCAAGCTGTAACGCCTCGGCGATTGAGATGCGTTCCTGTTCGGGGGGGGTGCAATCGCCGCGGAAAGCGATGAATACGGCATTGATTGCCGCGAGGGTAGTGTTGAGAAGATCAAGATTCAGGACGGCATCAGCCGGGAAAGAGGTAATTCCTCTGAAGTTTTTCGGACAAAAGTCGATTTCTCTTTCCCCTTCTCGATCAGCGAGCAGAGGAAAACCGTGTGTGCGGCAGATTATGGGGCGGGCTTCATAGAGGAGACAGCGCCCGTTTTCGAGGAGCGGGCAGGCGGCTGCGCCGGAAGCAGTGCGGGCCATGTTCCGGATGCGTGCACCCTGTTCGGCTGGAAGAGTGCTGAGCGCCCCGGCCAGAGCAACCGCTTCCACCGCAAAGAGGGAGATATGCCGGCAGCAGCCGTCGCACCCCTCTCTGCAAAAAACGGCTTCCCCGTATTCCGTAAGTATCCGGCTGCACAACGCATCGACCCTCGCAACCAGGTTGCGATAATTCTGCATGCTTTCCATGACATTCACCATCCCTACAACATAACCCATCTGGAAGTACCTGGTCAAGAGTGACCTTGTTTTTATCCCATTGTACTTTATACTTAGGGCCTGACAAGAAATAAGTATTACATCTAGCATCTCATCTTCAGGCCATCTTTGACCGTGCTTCAATCGCCAATCCTCAACGTAGCCCTGCTACGTTTGCGGTTTGGCTCAATCAGCCCGGCCAAATCTGACCTAAATCTGCGCGCTATATTGTTCCACTTATTTCTTGACAGGCCCTTAGATTATATTATTGTTACAGGAGATGAGCATTTCATTAACAGTCTTTGTTCGGGTGCAAGGATGGATCAGGGAAACAGACTTGGCAATATATTTGTCGAACAGAACATATTATCCGCAAAAACCGTTGAAAGAGTAGTGGCGATTGCGGAACGTATGCATAAAAGTGTCGCCGATGTTCTGGAAGATATGGGACTGATAACGTGCGAAGAACTGGCCAATGCCCTTGCCATTCAATACAAGCGCAAGACCGCTTTCAATTTTGCCAGATATTCTTTCAATCAACAGCTACTCGACATTATTCCGGGAGAAGTTGCGCTGGAAAATCATATTTTCCCGTTGAAGCTGGAAGAAGGCCGACTGGCATTGGCGATGGCCGACCCGGGTAATAACAGGATTGTCGACAACATTGCAGTGAACAACAATCTGGCAATCATCCCATATGTTGCCACGCGTAAAGAAATAGACATGGCTGTCTGCAGGCATTACTTTGAAATGGAATCCATAGAGCCATCACAAAAAACGGTCCTTATCGTTGAGGACGACAAACTGCTTCTGACCATTCTCAGTCATATGTTGTCCGGGGATTATAAGGTCTATACTGCAATGGACGGCATGCAGGCATATAAAGACGTGGTTACGAAAAAGCCGCAGGTGATACTGACCGATAAGGAGATGCCGAAACTTGACGGTTATGGGCTAATGGATGCCTTGACAAACATGCACGAGACCAGAAATGTTCCGGTAATTCTTATATCCGGGACATCAAATGCCGACGTGGAAGCGGAAGCTTTTGCGAAAGGTTTTTTCGATTTTATCTCCAAGCCCGTCAAGCAAATCACACTTCTTACCAGGGTTAAACGCGCGTTTGATTTTTACGAGAGGCAACATTATCTGAAGTAAGGTGTGCGAAGATTGAACAATTGCTTTACCTTGATCCCAGCCGGCAATTCTCTTTATCTGCTATGTTTCTATCCTTGAAATATCAGGTCCTCTCTGTTACATTACGGTGACATGGCTCAAAACTAATCTGCGATCGATAATTATACGGTGATGCCGTTGTTAATCGCCGGAAAGTAGCGCCTGTCAATACACTTGAATGCGAATACGTCTGAAGAGTGACCGAAGTGATCCGCAAACGGTTGTGGTGAGTGGGGATTGACAAGCATGCCGAGCAGCGTACTGATAATCGACGATTCCGAAAGTGTCCGCGAACTGATAATCCGCACCCTCAGAGAAGTTGCCCTCTTTGACCATTACCGTGAAGCCCGGGACGGTATCGACGGGATAAAGTCCCTTATCACCGCTAAAGCGGATCTGATCATCTGCGACCTGGAAATGCCGCGCATGGACGGATTCAAGTTCCTGAATCTAGTGAATTCCCGTGAGGACCTGAAGGGTATTCCGATCATCATGCTAACCGGCAGAGAAGATCGCGATCTGAAGATCAAGGGGTTGGAGCAAGGGGCCTGCGACTATGTTACCAAACCGTTCGATGCCGGCGAACTTGTGGCGCGGGTCAAGGTGCAGTTGAAGATCAAGAGCCTGCAGGATGAACTGAAAAGGTCCAATGAACTCCTCAAAGAGCTCTCCCATACCGATCCTCTTACCCATCTTTATAACCGGCGTTATCTGACTAAAATCCTCAACAGCGAACTTAATCGGGCAAAACGGCATATGGAGTACCTCAGCTTCATAATGCTGGATATAGATAATTTCAAGAAGGTCAACGATACCTACGGACATCAGAATGGCGACATGGTGCTGTCGGCTATCGCCGAGGTGCTCCAGACAGGGCGGCGCAGTTATGACATCGCCGCACGTTACGGCGGAGAAGAGTTCGTGCTTGTTCTTCCGGATGCCTCTCTATCCGGAGGGGTGACGGTTGCGGAGCATCTTCGGGAATATGTGCAGGCGATCTCCTTTAAGCCGCCAATGGAAAACCTGACCGTAACGGTCAGCGCGGGGGTCGCCACTTTTCCTTCGGCACAGGTTGATGATGTAGA
>JBGPID010000110.1:0-8545 GCA_041484725.1 Geobacteraceae bacterium
CAATCTGATTCAGTGCGAGGGTAGTGACTCCCGGCTTCGCCGCACCCTTCAATATTTCCAGGACCTCGGCTACTATCCTGCAGGGAACCTTCATCCTCGCAATCTCCTGAGGAGATTTAAGGATGATCACCCCTTCCCGCCCGCTATGCCGGTAAGGAGATTCTGCTGGATTTCCTCGATTGATCCCGTCCCGCAAATTGTTCTGAGCAGCGACTCATGGGCATAATAGGCAATGAGCGGCGCAGTCTGCTTTTCATATACATCGAGACGATTACGCATTGTCTCTTCTTTGTCATCGTCGCGCTGGAAAAGCTCGCCGCCGCATTCATCGCATGCGCCATTACGTTTGGGCGGATCAAACAAGAGGTGATACCCCTTCCCGCAGAGTCGGCAGGTACGGCGACCGGTAATCCTGCCGAGCAGTTCTTCCTTGTCAATGGTGATGGATATGACATGCTCGATAGTTTTACCCATGCCGGCCAGCGTTCTTTTCAATGCATCCGCCTGGCCGACTGTCCTGGGGAAACCGTCGAGAATAAAACCGCCGGCGCAATCGGGCCTGGCCAGCCTTTCCTCAACAATGCCGACCACGACCTCATCCGGGACAAGCGCCCCCGCATCCATATAGCCCTTGGCCTTGATCCCCATCGGGGTCTGCTCTTTAACGGCTCCCCTGAGTATATCACCCGTCGAGATCTGCGGGATCTCGAATTTCTTCGCCAATATTTTTGCCTGAGTCCCCTTGCCGGCCCCTGGCGGACCCAGAAGTATGAGGTTCATCGCAACCCCCCTTGCCTAGCCGCGTCTTCCCTTTAATTTGACACCCCTCATGAATCCCTCATAGCTGCGGGTTATCAGATGGGACTCAATTTGCGCCACGGTATCCATGCCGACCCCTACTGCGATGAGGAGGGCCGTACCGCCAAAATAAAAGGGGAGGTTGAACTTGCCGATAAGAACAGATGGCAATACACAGACAAGCGATATATAGATGGCACCGACAAAGGTCAGCTTTGTCAGCACGGTGTCGAGAAAGTCCGATGTTTCTTTTCCCGGACGTATACCGGGAATATATCCGCCATGTTTTTTGACGTTCTCCGCCACATCGATCGGATTAAAGGTCACAGCCGTGTAGAAATAACAGAAAAAGACAATGAATGCAACATAAAAAAACTCGTACGACCAGTTGCCTGGGGTAAAACTCTTTGCAGCCTTCTGCACCCATGGGACGTTAATGAAATTCGCGATGGTAGCCGGAAACATAATGATCGACGAGGCAAATATGGGGGGGATAACGCCTGCCATATTAATCTTCAGGGGGAGATGGGAAGTCTGGCCACCGTAAGTCTTGAGCCCCACGACCCTCTTGGCGTAATGTATCGGTATCCTGCGCTGGCCGCGCTCGACAAAAACGATCGCGGCGATCACCAGGAACATGAACACCACGACAAATAGAATGAGGAACAGCGACAGTTGGCCGGCCTTCAGCAACCTGAAACTGTTTGATATCGCCGCGGGAATACGCACCACGATACCGGCGAAAATGATCAGGGAAATACCGTTGCCGATTCCCTTTTCCGACATCTGCTCACCCAGCCACATGATAAAAGCGGTCCCTGCCGTAAGGGTGAGAACCGTCATGATCCGGAAGCCCCACCCCGGGGTCGGAACCACCAGTTCACCGGCCGGCCCGCGCATGCTTTCCAGGCCGATGCTGATGCCTAGCGCCTGGACCACACTGAGCACGATTGTGCCGTAACGGGTATACTGGATGATCTTCTTTCTTCCCGCCTCACCCTCCTTGGAAAGCTTTTCTATTGTGGGGACCACAACCGTGAGGAGTTGAAAAATAATCGATGAGGAGATATAGGGCATAATGCCGAGGGCGAAGACCGTCAGTTTCTGCAGCGCTCCCCCGGAAAACATGTCGACCATCCCGAAGAGCGTACCCTGCATCTGCTTGAAAAAAAGCGCCAGTGCCTGACTGTCTATCCCCGGAGTGGGGATGTGACAACCCACCCGGTAGACCGCCAGCATCGCCAGGGAAAACAGTACACGTTTTCTCAATTCGGGGATGCGGAATATATTCTGAAAAGCTGCGAACAACTCTAAATCTCCTCGGCCGTGCCGCCGGCCGCCACTATTTTTGCCTTTGCCGCAGCGCTGAATTTGTGGGCCTTTACGGTAAGCGCCTTGGTCAATTCACCGTCGGCCAAAACCTTTACCCCGTCACGAACCTTGCTGATGAGACCGGTCTTCAGCAACACGTCCACATCGACACAATGCCCTGCCGCAAAAACCTCCATCTGCCCGAGATTCACAAGGGCATACTCTTTACGCGTAAGCGGGTTGAAACCTCTCTTCGGCAGTCTGCGCTGCATCGGCATCTGCCCCCCCTCAAAACCGGGTTCCACATTGCCGCCGCTTCTGGCTTTCTGCCCCTTATGGCCTTTGGTGGCAGTTTTACCGTGGCCTGAGCCGATGCCCCTGCCAATGCGCTTTCTATTTTTCGTTGAACCGATTGCCGGTTTCAGGCTGTTTAATTCCATAGTCCACCCCTTGGGAGATTACTCTTCAACTTTCAGCAGGTGAGAAACCTTTCGGATCATCCCTCTGACTTCAGGGGTATCTTTCAGGGTTACCGTCTTATTCATCCTGGTCAGCCCCATCCCCTGCAACACTGCTTTCTGGTTCGCCGGTTTGCCGATGTGACTTCTGACCAGAGTTATCTTCAAATCCGCTGACATCTTCACCACTCCTTTAAATAGTCGGAAGCTATTCCGTCAGACCTCTCCTGGCCATTAATTCTTCCGGACTCTTCATACTTCCGAGGCCGGCAAAAACAGCCTTGACCACATTATGCGGGTTGTTTGAGCCCAGACATTTCGCCAGGATATTATTCACCCCTGCGGTCTCGAAGACGGCCCGGGCCGCCCCTCCGGCGATTACACCGGTACCCGCCGACGCCGGCATCATCAGAACCCGTCCGGCGCCGTAATGACCCTCGATCTCATATGGGATGGTCTGGCCTTCCGAGATCGCCACTTTGATGAGATTCTTCTTTGCCTGTTCCACTCCTTTACGAATGGCTTCCGGCACCTCATTGGCCTTTCCCAGGCCATAGCCGACATAGCCATTGCCGTCACCCACCACGACCAGCGCGGAAAAACTGAAGCGGCGGCCCCCCTTGACAACCTTGGCCACACGGTTGATATGGACAACTCTGTCCGTAAGATTAAGTTCACTGGGATTGATTTTAAGCAAGTATCGCCTCCTTATAGTATCCCGTTAAAAGGTCAGTCCGTTCTCGCGGGCAGATTCCGCCAGGGCTTTCACCCTGCCATGGTAAAGAAAACCGTTGCGATCGAAAACCACCGCGGTGATCTCCCTGGCCAGCGCCAGCTTGGCCACAGCCGCGCCCACTTTGCGGGCAGCCTCGATATTTCCCGTATACTTAAGCTCAGAGTTCACCTCACCCATGACGGTAGAAGCGGCAACCAGTGCCTTCCCGGTCGTATCATCGATCAGTTGCGCATAAATGTGCCTGGCACTCTTGAAGACATTCAGCCGGGGGCGCGCAGGGGTGCCCTTGATCTTCTTCCTCACTCTGACCTGACGCTTAACTCTGGCTGCTTTTTTCTGATCTAGAGAACTCAATGTCCTTCTCCTTGACTTTAACTATTTTTTACCGGTCTTGCCGGCTTTTCTCAGGATTTTTTCGTTGGCATACCTGATCCCTTTACCTTTGTATGGCTCGGGACCGCGGAACGACCTTATTTTGGCTGCAGTCTGGCCGACCATTTCCTTGTCGATCCCCTTTACCCGCAACTTGGTCATCTTTTCAACCTCCACGGTAATTCCCGGGGGGAGTTTGAAATTGATCGGGTGAGAATAGCCAAGGCTCAGGTTGAGAAAATCGTCCTTCGCTTCGGCCCGGTAGCCGACGCCGGTGATCTCAAGGGCGGTTTCGAACCCCTTTGTCACACCGATCACCATATTATTGATCAGGGTGCGGGTAAGACCATGGGCGGAACGGCACCTGATGCTGTCATCGGCCCGTGTCACTACAATATTCTTCTCGTCAAGTTCAACGGAGACCCCTTCCATGATCCGGCGCGAAAGGGTTCCCAAGAGCCCTACTGCCTTAATGACCGAGTCGTCCAATGATATTTTAACCCCTTGGGGTATCGCTATGGGGAGTTTGCCAATTCTGGACATACTGATGCTCCTTGCTTGCCTTTATGATTACCAGATGGTGCAGAGAATCTCGCCGCCCACTCCGGCCTCTCGGGCTGCTTTGTCGGGGAGTATTCCCTTGGAGGTGGAGAGTATGGCTACCCCCATCCCGCTCTTGACGCTGGGAATCTCGTCACTTTTCACATATCTCCTGCTGCCGGGCCTGCTAACCCTTTTGATCTCGTTTATAACCGGCTCTTTCTCATTGAAAAATTTAAGGTAAATACGTAATATACCTTGTTTCTGGTCGGCTATGACTTTATAGTTCTTGATAAAGCCCGCACTTCGCAATACATTGGCAATGCTCACCTTCATATTTGACGAGGGGACATCAACCTTCTGCAGTTTCGCCATGTTGGCATTCCTGATTCGGGTTAGCAGATCAGCAATAGGATCAGTCATCGACATCGATTATACTCCTCTATACTTTTTCTCTTTTATCTACCAGCTGGATTTAATAACACCGGGAATCTGGCCGTTGGATGCAAGTTTTCTCAGGCAGATTCTGCACATGTCAAACTTCCGGTAATAGGCCCTGGGCCTGCCGCACAACGGGCAGCGGCTATGCTCCCGCACCTTGAACTTGTTAACTCTTTGCGCCTTGATGATCATTGATGTTTTTGCCACTGATTTCCTCCGAGCATTTTCTAGTTGCTAGCCGCTAGCCGCTAGCCGCTAATAGCTAGTTTCTAAAAGGCATTCCCATGAGTTTCAGCAGGGCCCGACCTTCTTCATCATTCCTGGCGCTGGTTACTATGGTTATATTCATCCCTTTGATCTTGTCAACTTTGTCATAGTTAATTTCGGGGAAAATCAACTGCTCCTTGACTCCCAGGGAATAATTCCCGTTGCCGTCAAAAGCCTTTCCTGACACCCCTTTGAAATCCCTTACCCGGGGAAGGGATACATTGACCAGGCGGTCAAGGAATTCGTACATCTTATCCCTGCGCAGGGTCACCATACACCCTATGGGCATTCCCTGGCGGAGCTTGAAGCTGGCGATCGATTTTTTCGCCTTGGTGATAACCGGTTTCTGGCCGGCAATGGCAGCCATTTCCACAACGGCAGAATCGAGGATCTTGACGTTCTGGATAGCCTCACCAAGCCCCATGTTGATCACGATCTTTTCCAGTTTCGGTACTTCCATGACATTCCGGAAGTTGAAATCCTTCATCAACGTGGGTATCATTTCTTTATTATAAAGCTCCTTCAGCCTAGCCATTTACCCCTCCGTGCTATTTGTCGAAAGACTCGCCGCATTTTACGCAGACACGCGCCTTCTTTCCGTCTTCAAGAACTGTCGTCCTGGTTCTGACCGGTTTTCGACATTTACCGCAATAAACCATGACATTGGAAACATGAATCGGGGCTTCCTTTTCCATGATACCGCCCGACTCGTTGCCTTTGGCGCGGGTATGCCTCTTGACTATGTTAAGACCCTCGACCAGCACCCCCTCTTTTTTGGGGAGGATCTGCAGCACTTTACCGGTCTTGCTCTTATCCTTGCCCGTCACGGCCATCACCGTGTCGCCTTTTTTTACATGCAGATTCTTTCCTAGCATCACTTTTCTCCAAATCCAAAACGAGGTTAAAGTACTTCAGGGGCGAGGGATATTATCTTCATGAACTTCTTTGCCCGGAGCTCCCTGGCAACAGGCCCGAAGATACGCGTCCCGATCGGCTCTTTCTGATTGTTGATGACGACACCGGAATTACCGTCAAAGCGGATATAGGAGCCGTCCGGGCGGCCTATTTCCTTGGCCGTTCTCACCACGACAGCCTTTACGACATCCCCCTTTTTCACCTTGGAATTGGGAATGGCCTCTTTGACCGACGCCACAATTATGTCGCCGACACTGGCATATTTCCTCTTCGAACCGCCCAGCACTTTTATGCAAAAAAGCTTTTTGGCTCCTGAATTGTCCGCGACATCCAGTATGGTTTGCATCTGTATCATGGGTTACTCCTGATTCTTACGCGCTTTTATCGATTATCTGTCTGACCTTCCAGCGTTTATCCTTGCTTATGGGCCTGGTCTCCTCAATCAGCACGCGATCGCCGGTCTTGCAGATGTTATCGTTATCATGGGCCTTATACTTGGCGGACCTTTTGATATATTTATTGTAAACGGGATGCTTAACGAGGCGATCTATTTTTACCACCACCGTCTTATCCATCTTGTCGCTTACCACAACCCCGATCTGGGCCTTTCTGTTGCCGCGCTCACTCATATCTGCCTCTCTAATCCGCTCTTGTCATGGAGGATGGTCTTTACCCGCGCAATATCCTTCTTTACAGCAGGAATCCGGGAGCTGTTTTCCAGGCGGCCGGTATGGAGCTGGAACCTCAAGTTAAAAAGTTCCTGAGCAAGTTCTTTGTCCTTTTTCCGGAGCTCGTCGGCAGTCATACTTCTCAGTTCATTAACCTTCATGACTCACCTGCCTTGCAATAAATTTCGTCTGAATGGGAAGTTTGTGCGCAGCAAGTCGCAATGCCTCACGCGCTGTCTCTTCGGTAATGCCTTCCATTTCATAGAGAATTATACCCGGTTTTACCACACAAACCCATGAATCGGGCGAACCCTTCCCTTTTCCCATACGGGTTTCAGCGGGCTTGGAGGTTAGTGGCTTATCGGGAAAGATCCGGATCCAGATCTTTCCACCCCTCTTGACGTACCGGGTCATGGCTATACGTGCCGCCTCGATATGCCGCGATTCGATCCATCCGCACTCGAGCGCCTGCAGCCCATACTCCCCGAAGGCCAGAGTTACTCCCCTCCGGGGGGTCCCTCCCATTCTTCCCTTCATCTGCTTTCTATGCTTGACTTTTTTCGGCATTAACATCGCAAACGACTCCTGTTTCTATTTTTGGCCGGGGAGTATTTCACCTTTGAAGATCAGCACCTTGACACCGATGATGCCATAGGTCGTTTTCGCCTCGGCAACCCCATAGTCTATATCCGCCCGCAGGGTATGAAGCGGGACACGCCCTTCACGATACCATTCGGTCCGTGACATCTCGGCGCCGCCCAGACGCCCGGCACAGGTGATCCTGATCCCTTTGGCGCCGAATTTGAGGGCTGACGTCACGCTCTTTTTCATGGCCCGACGGAAGGCAATCCGGCGTTCCAGCTGCAATGCGACATTTTCCGCCACCAGTTGAGCATCCAGCTCGGGCTTGCGCACTTCCTGAATGTTAAGATAGATCTCTTTATCGGTGAGCTTCGCCAGTTCCTTCTTGAGGGTTTCCACCTCGGAACCTTTTTTGCCGATGATCAGCCCCGGGCGGGCGGTGAATATATTGATCTTGGCCTTGTTGGCCGCCCGCTCTATCTCAATTTTAGACACACCGGAGTTATAGAGGCGTTTTTTCAGAAAGGCCCTTAACTTCAGGTCCTCATGAAGCAGTTTGGCGTAGTCCGCCTTCGCATACCACCGGGAATCCCACGTTTTTATTATCCCGAGCCTGAACCCTATCGGATTTACTTTCTGACCCAAAACTTCACCTCCACCGGTTTTCTTATTTCTTTTCAGCCAGGACCACGGAAATGTGGCTGGTCGGTTTCCTTATTTTGCTTGCCCTGCCCATGGCGCGGGGGAGAAACCGCTTCATCACCGCTCCGCCATCGACAAAGATCGTTTTCACAAAGAGGCGGTCCACATCCGCCACCCCCTTCTGTTCGGCATTAGCCACAGCCGAGCCGAGCAGTTTGGAAATAAGCTTCGCGGAAGGTTGGGGAGAAAACCGCAGGATATTGAGGGCGTCCTGTATTTGCTTACCCCTTACCATATCAACCACAAGTCGGGTTTTCCGGGGCGAAAGACGGATTGATGATAATTTGGCGCTTGCTTCCATTCGTGACTCCTTGGCGTTTACTTCTTCTTCAGCTTGCTTTTCCTGTCGGCTGCATGACCGTAAAAAGTTCTGGTGGGAGCAAACTCACCCAACTTGTGACCTACCATATTTTCCGTTACAAAGACCGGAATAAACTTCTTGCCATTATGGACGGCCAGCGTCAACCCGATAAAGTCAGGGGTCACCGTTGAGCGGCGCGACCAGGTCTTGATGATCTTCTTTGTCGCGGGTCCTTCCGCCTGCACTTTTTTTTCCAGGTGGGCATCAACGAAAGGCCCCTTTTTTATCGATCTTGCCATATTTCAGTCCTCTGATGTATTATTTACTTGGTCCGAGACTTGACTATGAACCGGGACGAGGTCTTGTTGGTCCTCGTCTTGTACCCCTTGGTCGGAATGCCCCACGGTGTCACCGGATGACGCCCGCCTGAGGTCCGCCCCTCACCTCCGCCATG
>JBGPID010000111.1:0-8506 GCA_041484725.1 Geobacteraceae bacterium
CGGACAAACTCCAGGTGCCGGCGCTTATGGTTAAGCACGTCATGATAGTCACGGCTGTTGTCTGGGGAGTTATCGCCTGGCGACGGCTGAAAAAGAAAGTAGTGCTGCTGCGCGACTCACTCCCCGCCGAAATGCAAGCAGAAGTGAATGGTGAATAGTGAAAAGGGAAAGGTCAAAGTGAAAAAAGATCCTTCCACCTTTAACTTTTTACCTTTTACTATGGGTTAAACTCGTGCTAACACGTATCCTCAAAAACTCCTTCCTCAAACGCCCCAAGGCGGTTTTGCTGGTTTTTATCTCCATAACCATGGGTGCCGCCGTAGCCACGGCCTTCCTCGGCATAGCAGGCGAGATCTCCCACAAGATGGCCCTGGAACTCAGGAGTTACGGCGCCAATATCCTGCTGGAACCAGCCGCTGTTGAAGGGGGCGGTTTCCTGCGTGAAGAGGACCTGCCAAAAATCAAGACGGTTTTCTGGAAGTACAACATCACCGGGTTCACCCCTTACCTGTTCGGAGTAGCAGAATTTTCCTCCGGCGGGAAGCGGGAAAGGGGGATAATTT
The DNA here is from genome assembly GCA_041484725.1 of Geobacteraceae bacterium. GTDB lineage: Bacteria > Desulfobacterota > Desulfuromonadia > Geobacterales > Geobacteraceae > JBGQDJ01. The sequence continues at coordinate 564 of JBGPID010000111.1, forward strand.
CCGGGACATGGTTCAATAAGCAACTGGAAGTGGCCGGGGAGGACCCGAGCGTCCAGGGAATCAAGGTAATCGCCCCCTGGTGGGGGGTGCAGGGGGAATGGCCTATGGCCGCGGATGAGGCGATGGTCGGCGCGGCCCTGGCCAGACGGCTGAGGCTGGCAGTCGGGAAAGAGCTGGAGGCATCGGTGCGGGGGATGACCAAACGTTTCCGCGTAGTCGGTATCGTGACCACCGGCGGCTATGAAGAGGAGCAGCTTTTTGCCCCGCTGGTAACGGTTCAGAGGTTGTTGCAGCAGCCGGGAAAGGTCTCACGTGTCCTGGTGAGCGCCCTTACGGTGCCGATGGACGATTTCGGCAGAAAAGATCCGGCCATCATGACCAAGGATGAATTCGAAAAGTGGTACTGCACCGCCTATGTGACGTCGGTTGCCAAGAATGTGGAGGAGGTGATGGCCGGAAGCCGCGCCAAACCGATCTGGCAGATCGCCAGCGCCGAAGGTGCACTTCTGAAGAAGTTGAACAGCGTCATGCTTCTTCTCACCGTGCTGGCCCTTGGCGCATCGGCTACCGCGGTCTCGACCAGCCTGATGGCTTCCATGGCGGAGCGCAGTCCGGAAATTGCGCTGATGAAGGCGGTCGGCGCCGACCGCTTCCAGATAAGTGCTATCTTTATCGGGGAAACCCTGATCATTTCAGTAGCGGGCGGGGTGCTCGGCTACCTGGTCGGCGACCAGCTTGCCGAGCTCATCAGCCGCACGGTCTTCAACTCCACCATTGCCTCTCCCCTCTGGCTCTTCCCAACCGCAATCATCTCGGCTCTGCTCGTCGCCATTGCCGGGAGCATGGCGCCCCTGCGCCGGGCGCTTCTGATCGAGCCGGTACGGGTTCTGAAAGGATAACATGCATAGGCGCCGCTGGCTGCTCAAACTGCTTTTTCGGGCGCTTGCCCATCGAACGGGCCGCACGGCGCTCCTTTTGGCGGTCCTGGCCATGGCGTCCAGCCTCGCCACTGCCCTTGGCATAGTCTCGTTCTCCATGGGGAAGCGGGTGGCGGAGGAGGTACGGAAATACGGCGCTAACCTGGTCATTATCCCCGAGTCAGCGAGACTGGACGTGGGGAGCGGCGGGCTCAATTTCGGCGCCATCAGCGAACCGGCGTACCTGCAACAGCGGCAGGTGGAGGACGCCATGGCGCGGAGCGGGCTCAAGGCTGAGCGGTCGTTCCATCTGCGCGGCGCCCTGCATTGGAAAAATGCCGACATCATGGTGGAAGGGGTTGATTTTGCCGATGTTCGCCGGCTTTTCCCATGGTGGCAGCTTAAGGGTAACTGGCCCGCTGCCGGGGAGACGGTGGTTGGAAATGACCTGGCGACCCGTTTGGGACTCAAGTTGGGAGATACAATGGAACTTGCCGGGAAGGCTCAAATAGTGCGATTGCGCATCTCAGGCATCGTTTCATCCGGTGGCGAGGAAGATGGTCTGCTTTTCCTGGCGCTACCGGAACTCCAGCAGGCACTCGGTTTGGATGGACAACTCACCCTGGTTCGACTCATGGTGACCGCCGGCGGTGACAGTCTCAAAAAGAGCGCAACCGCACTTCAGCTGCTCTTGCCCTCGGCAAAGGTCAATGAAGTGCGCCAGACCGCCCGGACCTCCGAGGGGCTGCTCGCAAAGGTCAAGCTGCTGATGATCATGGTCACGGCGGTGGTGCTCATCTCCGCTGGAAGCAGTGTAGCAGGCACCATGAGTACCACGGTGCTGGAGAGAAGCAAGGAGATCGGACTGATGAAGGCCATGGGTGGGACCCGCTGGGAGGTCATGCTGATCTTCTGTGGAGAGGCCGCCCTCCTGGGCATACTGGGGGGACTCGCGGGTTACCTGTTCGGCAGCGCAATCGCTCAGTTCATCACCAGGACGGTCTTCTCCGCCTCAGCCGAGTTCGTCCCGTGGTTCGCCGGCATCTCCCTCGGGGTAAGTCTCTTTCTGGCGCTGCTTGGAAGTGTTGGCCCGATGATATCGGTATTCAGGCTCGATCCGGTCAGGAGCCTCAGAGGGGAATAAACCCTGTAGAGGGATGAGGGTTGAGGGATTCTCATCTCTCATCTCTCAACTCTCATCGGTCTTTAGAAAGGTTATAGAGGATGGCAGAGACAATTATTGAAACGAGCGGCCTCACCAGAAGTTACGGCGACATATGCGCCTTGAAGCCGCTCGATCTTGTGGTTTCCGAGGGGGAATGGCTGTCTGTGATGGGACATTCGGGCTCGGGGAAGAGCACCCTGCTGAACCTTGTGGGGGGGCTCGACCGGCCGAGCAACGGTTCGCTCCGGGTCGGCGGCGAAGACCTGCTGGCGCTCAGCGAGGACGGCCTGGCCCGGTTTCGCAGGGAATTTGTCGGAATAATATTTCAGCAGCACCACCTGGTTCCCTATCTTACGGCCGTGGAGAATGTTATGCTGGCCCAGTATTTTCACAGCGTTCCCGATGAGGCTGAAGCCAGGTCGGCCCTGGAGCGGGTGGGTCTCGGACACCGCCTGAAAAACCGCCCCGGTGAACTTTCGGGGGGGGAACAGCAGCGTGTCTGTATCGCCCGGGCAATCATCAACAGCCCGAAGCTCCTTTTGGGCGATGAGCCGACCGGCAACCTGGACCACAGTAGCACGGTGATGGTGATGGAACTCCTGAAGGAGTTGCGGGCCGAGGAACGGTTCACCGTAGTCATGGTAACGCACAACCAGGAAGTGGCAGCCTGGGGGGACCGGACCATCTACCTCGATGACGGGGTGCTGGTGCGTGAAGAGCGGATGAGGTCGTGATGGTTGCGGTCACTCTCAGTCTCCAGCTTATCGCCTGGACAGTCATAGTCCTGGTCATCATGAGAGGTATCCCTGGTCACCGTCGAGCCGTGACGATCGGAGCCGGCATCGGGTTTGCGCTTGGGGTTGCCGGAGTCTTGGTCATGTACCGGTTATTACCGGGAAGGGTTCCACTGGGGATGATCAAGACCGCGCTGGGGGTGAGCTTTTTCTTTCTTTGGACCATTGCCGTTGCCGCCATCTACCGGAGCAATGTCCGCGATTTCCCGTTGCTGCGGTGGGGATGGTTCGTCGATACGCCGCTCTCTGCCTGGACCGGCGCCATTATGGCTGGCATAGTTGCTGGGTCGATCATCGCCTGCAGGCTTCCCGGTTTCGATATTGCCGCCATTCAGCTCCTTGCTTTTGCGGCGCTCGCTCTGGCAGGCGCGCTCCTGGCCAGCGCAGCCCGTGCCGTTGAACGGCTGCTGCCGTCATTGATCACGGTGACGCCGTCCGCCTTGCTTGCAGCCGTGGTAGCGCTTCTCCTCTTCTGTTCCTCCTCCCTTCTCCGCCTCGACCTTTTTTCGCCTCTCAGCATGAAAGTGATGAAGGGTATCCATGATTTCGTCCATCAGTTCATGGAATCGATCCTGATACCGGACCATATCTTCATCCGCCCGGCAATCTGGGGCTATATCGGCATCCTGTTCGGCAAGGAGGTCGGTTTCTGGGGGGGGATGGTCATCTGGTTCACGCCGGCGATCCTTGTCGCCCTGGCCATTTACTGCGAGCCGTTGCCGTCGGTGGCCCATATCCGCCAGGGAGCGCAGCGGCGCAGGCTGCTGGCCGACGCCATCAGGACGCAGCGTTATCGGCTTGTGATCCCCGCGGTCGCAGTTGTCGCCCTTGCCGCCGCGGCCTACCAGAGCAGTTTCCCGAGCGTTGAATACTGGGACCCGAAACCGCTGGCGGTCACCGCAACACCGGCCGGAGAGATCCTGATCCCGAAAAAGGGAGAGGTCGATCTGGAGGACGGCAAGCTGCACAAATACCTGTATAAACGGGGGGATAAGGAGGTGCGGTTTTTCGTGTTGATGACTCCCGACGGAAAACTGACGGTCGATCTCGATGCCTGTGCCATCTGCAAGCCCGACGGCTATGGCCAGGCGGAAGGAACGATCATCTGCTACTATTGCAAGACGCTCATTCCCCTGGATACGGTGGGTAAACCGGGCGGATGCAACCCGGTGCCGGTCCCGTTCACGGAGCGGGCGGATGGAGTGCATATCGATGGCATGAGCCTGGTCAACAACTGGACACGGACCGTCCAGGCAACGACCAGGGTAAAGGAGGGGAACAAGTGAAACGCCTGTTCCGCGCCATCTGGAAAATACTGTCGTCCCGGGCCTTGCCGCCGGTTATCATCGGCTTCTTCCTGGTCGTCTACATCGGGATCGCTTTCTTCTCCGATGAGACCTTGACGGTTCTGATGGCTTTCACCCGCGGGAGTTTTTTCCTTGCGGCCGTGCTTGCCCTGCTGCCGCTGAACTGCGCGTGCCGAATCGTTGTGGAAGCGGACAGATACCGGAAAAGGCGCCGGGCATTGTCCGACGCTCTGTCCGGCCTGCAGCCTTCACTTTACGATGAGACTGTCGACCTGACGGCTTCATCCGCATTCGCTGACCTGGAGGTACGTATTGGAAAAGCAGGTTACAGGACCAGAAGGAGTGACAACCTGCTTGCCGCCTGGCGAGGGGTCAGCCTCTCCCCAACAAGGATTGTTTTTCTTGCCGGGATGTTCTGTCTCTTCTCCGGGATTTTCATCAGCCTCTTGAGCCGGACCGTATACCGGCGGCCGCTCATCGAAGGGGAGGCATTCCAGGCGCCCTTCGGGAACGGCGGCATTGTCGAGCGAATCGTTTTCGGGAAATCCTCCGGTCCGATCCTGGCCAGGGACCTGGTCATGGAAGTCGCTGAAACGGGCTCCGGGGGGAGAAGTGAAAAGTTCGGGGTCTATCCTCCGTCCCGCTTCAGGGGGATGTTCGTCTATCCCCGCTACCTGGGCATTGCTCTGTTCTACCGGTTTTCGGCTCCCGATCTGCCGGGCGGTTATGAAAAGTTAGACGTTTTACCCCTCTACCCTCCCGGAAAGGAAGCATCGACGGTAATTACCGGTTCTCCCTACCGGATTACATTGACTCTGGTGAAGCCGGATGACGGCTCCGACCCCTACATAACGGGACGAATGGATTTCCTCTTCAAGCTGCTGAAGGGAAAAGACGTTCTCTTTTCCGGGAACATAGCGCGCGGCGGAGAATTTGCCCGGAACGGCTACAGGCTGGCGTTTCCCGACTGCCGGCGGATGGTGATAACCGACTTCGTCGGGGATTATGGAGTCCAGTTGATCTGGGCCGCGGCAGTACTGTTAGTGATTGCGCTCTCCGCCTGGTTGCCGGTACGGTTGTTCTTCTCCCGTCGTGAAATGCTCTTCAGGTCGGAACCGGATATGGTCCGGGCCTGTTCCCGCGCCGAGGGAGGGGCGCGAAAGCATGCCGGGGCGTTTCATGAAGCGCTCGACCTCCTGGAAATGAAGAAGAACGAGAGGCCGTCTTATGAAGACGGTGTTGCGGCGAAATAGCTAGATTCCGGCGCTGCTTAATGCTAATATTATCAACGTAAGGAGTAATTTCCCCAAGTAATTTGATGGCGTATTATTTTATTTATCCTGTCTTCTCAGGAATGTAGGCAGATTTGCAAAAATTTCCGCACATACGAGGTAATAATCAATCATGAGAATGTATCCCAAATGTAAGGATCGGGCACCTATGTCAAAGTCATTTTTCTTCGGATTTCTATGCCTTTTGTTTCTCTCCCATGCACTTCCCGTATTCGCCGACCAGTATGATGATTGCATAAAAGGGTGCAATGAGAATTTAACGCCATGTGTTGGCCAGGCCAGGCAAACTGCCGGCAATGTTCAGGAAGAGCAGGATCTGATCGCTGCCTGCGAAAAAGACAAGACGGATTGTATGAAGGCATGTTCAGATGCAGAGGCTCAGACGCAACCACCGCCCCAGGAACAACCGCAAAGCGAGTGACCAGGGCTATTCGGGAACCGCGACCATAAATCCTATATCCAAGAAACGTCGGCACTCTACAGGGAGAACCTAAAATATCTTCAGAAGGTTCCAGCAAAATACTGTTCGTCACACCTCCCTATCATTGCGGCGTGGTGGAAATCGCCGGCCGCTGGATACCGCTTAACTTTGTCTACCTGGCCGGCGCTGCCCGCCAGGCCGGTTTGACGGCCGAGATCTACGATGCAATGACCAAAGACCATGGCTACCCCGAGATCGAGCAGCGATTTTGCGACACAATAGCAGATTACGTGGCCTCCACCGCCATCACTTCCACCATCAACGATGCCATCAAAACGCTGGAACTGGCGAAGTGTATCAAACCCGACACCATAACTATTCTTGGTGGGGTGCATCCTACCTTCATGTACGAGGAGGTGCTGAATACCTCACCTGCCGTCGACTATATCGTCTGCGGCGAGGGGGAGAACACCCTCCGCCAGCTGCTCACGGTTATGGAGGCGGGTGGCGACCCGGCGACGGTTCCCGGTCTTGCCTTCCGGCAGGGTGACGCCATCGTCAAAACCCCCAAGCGTCCCTTCATGGAGAGCATTGACGACTTGCCAGCGGCGTGGGACCTCATCGACTGGCCGGACTACACGTATCACTTTATCCCCGACTCCAGACTCGGGGCCATAAGCACCTCCCGTGGATGCGACCATGATTGCATTTTCTGCTCCCAGCAGAAATTCTGGGAGAAATCCTGGCGGGCGCGTGATCCGAAGAAAGTGATCGATGAATTGGAATACCTGTACAAGACCTACCAAGTGAATGTATTCCTGGTCACTGACGAGCACCCGACCCGGAACGGGGAGCGGTGGGAGACTTTCCTCGATCTGCTCATTGCCCGTAACCTGCCGATTCATCTTCTTATTGAGACAAGGTCCTCGGATATCATACGGGACAAGGAGATCATCGGAAAGTATCATAAGGCGGGGATTGTCTACATCTCCCTCGGCATTGAAGTTGCCGACCAAGTTGCCAATGATGCAAAGGAGGCACTGGCGCTGATTCATGGGGAAGACATAGTAAGCGAAGCCTCCTTCATGCTGGGGCTCCCCGATGAGACCCCCACCGGTGTCAAAAAGAGACTTCAGCTGGCCCGGCACTTGAACCCGGACAACGCCAACTTCTTTGCGGCCACTCCCTGGCCCTATAGCGACTTGTACGGGTCCGTAAAACAGTACATCGGGGAATGGGATTATTCCAAGTACAATCTTGTTGACCCGGTCATCGAGCCGGAGAGTATGAGTATGCGCCAGGTGGAAGTGGCACTGGCGGAGTGCTACCGCAAGTTTTACATGGGGAAGATAATCGAAGTCATGACCATGAAGGACGACTTCAAACGGAGCTATATGATGCGGGCTACCAAGCTCTTCATGGGGAGTTCCTTCATCCTCAATAAAATGTGTGTCGGAATGCTCGGTAAAATTCCGGCAAGATTGGAAAAAGTGAAGAAATGAGTGAAGGCTGAGAGCTGAGAGGAACGTTTGAATGCATCCGGTGGAGTTGGCGAAAAGAATTGCATCCGGCGAAGCTCCAATTATTATAGATGTACGGACCGGTTTCGAATTCCGGGCCGGCCATATCAATGGCGCGATCCATGCGCCATTATGGAAAATACTGCTGCGGCTTGCGCCGCTTCCCGAGGAGAAGCAGACGGAAATGGTCGTGTTGTGTGAACTTGGCCCTCGTGCTGTGATGGCAAAGGTATTACTTGGTACCTTCGGTTTCCGAGATGTCTCGCTTCTTTCCGGACATATGGCCGGGTGGCGCCATTCCGGACTTCCACTGGTGAAATGAATTTTTCGTCTCTCAGCGCCCATTTCTCATTGGATTTTCATATCATCGGTTTTTGGAGAAAAACATGTCCCAATTGACAGGCAAACAGGGGACGGTGCTGATTGTTGAGGACGACCACAACACTGCTGCGCTGGTAGCCACATATCTCGAAAGAGAAGGCTTCTCGACGGTCGTCATCCACGATGGCGGGGAAGCGATCAAGGCA
>JBGPID010000112.1:0-8409 GCA_041484725.1 Geobacteraceae bacterium
AGGCCGCCGGGCCCTCCTTGAAAACGTAGAAACCGAAACCGGCAATGGCCAATACAATCAGGACGGCAATCGCCGTAACGATTATCGCGAAAACGGAGCTTCCTTTTCTTCTTGTGGAGATGGCCAGCGGCGGCAACTCTTCTTCGGCAGATGGTGTCAAGGGGGCGAAAGAAGGGGCGGACGGCATTTCCGGCACGGGTACCGGGGGAACGGTCGTTTTTTCCAGAGCCGGTTTTATCTCTTCCGTTTTTGTCAGCACCGGTCCGGCAACGGTGACGCCTCCGGAAACATCCCCGGAATCGATATACTCAGTCTCAACTTCTTTAGTTTCTTCCTCCGCGGCAAATGTCGCGGTTTCCGCCTCCTTCTCCGGCAATGGCGGGACCGCAACTGCAGAGAAAACAAAAGTCTCTTCACTTTCTGCCGGGGGTTCCGGTTGCCACTCCATCCCCTGCATTTCAGCCTCCGGCGGAGCCGGCTCTTCACCGAAGGAAAATTCCTCTTCCGTGGGTTGTCCGGCGGCAATGCCCTCCAAACCTTCACCTTCCTTCATTACAGCGGATTCGTCTGCTCCGAAATCAGCCGGAGCGAAGTCAAATCCCTCCGTTTCCACTGAACCGGCTGATGGTGTCTCCGAGAGACCGGATTGAGTGGCGCTCTCTTCTCCTGCAAAGGGGTATTCTCCGAACTCGAAACCCGTCACTTCTCCCTTCCCGCTCTCCGGTGCGGCGGCCGCTCCGGCCGGCACGTCAGCATGCTCTCCCCCAAAGGGGAATTCCCCGGGTTCAAAACCTTTCTCTTCCGGGGGGGCGGGTTCTTCCTTAACGGCAAAGAAATCCTCGCCAAAATCTTCTCGTCCCCCCTGTTCAGCACCACCTGCGACAGGTGTTTCAGCCGGCTTCTCCCAGGTTGTGTCGGCCGCTTCCGCAAACATCCGCCCTTCATCCCCGCCGGTTGACGGTAAAGCGGCCCCGCCCGGCTGCGATACACCCGTTTCTGCATCAGACGCCGGGGCGCCAAGCCCGCTCAAAAGAAAATCAAAATCCGTTTCTTCGGAAGCGACCTCTCTCTGCACCTTAAAGATATGTTTGCATTTGGCACAGCGGACCTTAACCCCTTTATCCGGCACCTTCGCATCATCCAGCTTGAACTTTGTGTTGCATTGGTCACATTGAATTATCATTCAATCCTCCGGAGGAAGGTATATCTGCGACTTCATAGATCGCTTCGAGCTCTCTGCCGTTTTCATCCAGATCCAGGCCGTAACCGACCAGGAACCCACCATTGCAGACTATGCCCGCATAATCCACCTTGACAGCGATCCGTCGCCGTTCCCGTTTATCTATCAACGTACAAACCTTAAGGCTTTTCGGCCCTCTGTCGGCCAGATTCCGAAGCAGATAATCAAGGGTAATGCCCGTGTCGATTATATCCTCCACCACGAGTATGTTTCTCCCTGCCACAACACATTCGAGATCCATTGTTATCTTTACCCTGCCGCTGCTCTCAATGCCGCTGTAACTGGCAAGCTGCGTAAAATCGATCTCTACCGGCAATCTGAGCATGCGGGCAAGATCGGCGGCAAAGATGAAGGCACCCTTCAATACAACGACCAACAATAACTTCTGGCCCTCATAATCGCGGGAAATTTGATCCGCAACTCTTTGCACCGCAGCGGTGATTTCTTCTTGCGAATAAACCAGCCTGAGTTGCGCGTCCCGGTTTGTCCCGTAAAGCCGCTTCAAACTTGAAATAACTCCATTTTGTTCTATATCAGAAAGGAGTATTTGTGTCAATTCATTATACTCAAAACTGGTTTTATGTTACATCAGAGTATTATTAAATCAAATCGTTCAAGAGTACAAGATGAAATGCCGTTTATTTATCACTTATCTTATCCTGGCAATTTCCGGCACAACCATCGTCCACGGGGCGCAGAGTTTACCGGTCAGCCGGTCCGTCTACAAGTCATCGTAGCGGCGATCCCATCTGTACCCCTGAAAACGGGCAGACAGCCGGGTCTGGCCCCTGCTCGCACATAAAGCTTGAGTTAATACGGGAAATATAGTAGATATGGACAGACGGGCGGTTAGCTCAGTTGGATAGAGTACAGGCCTCCGAAGCCTGGGGTCGTGGGTTCGAATCCCATGCCGCCCGCCAGTAAATAATACAGGGTTTACGCAATAAAGCGTAAACCTTTTTTCGTTTCTTTATCCACCCCACTCTGGAGCAAATTCCACGCGGTTGCGGCCGTTTTCTTTTGCCCGATAAAGGGCTTCGTCTGCCGCCTTTACGAGGAAGTCAGCGTCTTTCTTCCTCTCCTGGTTGCTCGCCGCCACTCCGAGACTGACGGTGACCGGAATCATCCCCTCCGGGGTATCGAAGGCGGAACTCCCCATGCTCTGCCGGAGTCTCTCGGCAAAAGCGGCAGCATACTCGCTGTAGCAGTCGGGGAGGATGATGAGAAACTCATCGCCGCCGTAACGGCCAATGGAGTCGTAGGAACGCATCAGGGAAGACATCTTGCCGCTAGTCGAACGGAGCACTGCATCGCCCGCCAAATGGCCGTAGGTATCATTGATCTTCTTGAAGAAGTCGATGTCGGCCATAATCAGGCCAACGCAATTTTCTTCCCGTTCGGCCCTGGATAGTTCCTGCGCCAGGATGTGAAGGATTTCCTCATGGTTCCACAGGCCGGTGAGGGAATCGTGGCTGGCTTTTGTCCGGTAGGAATCGCGGGCAGCAATCAGTTCATTCTGCAGCTCGATAATCCGCCTTCCCGCCCGCAGGCGCAGCCGTAACTCATTATGTTTGAATGGCTTGGTGATGTAGTCATCTGCGCCGGCTTCCATGCCAATAACGAGATCTTCGTCACGTTGCTGGGAAGTCAGGAGAATAATGTACGAATAGGGTTCTATTATCTTTTCCCTTACTTTCCGACAAACTTCTACCCCCTCCATGTCCGGCATCATCCAGTCAAGAATGGCAAGTCTCGGGGGATTATCGGATTTCAGAATCCGCAACGCATCATCGCCATTCACAGCGACGACGACATCGTATCCCCACTTGACCAGTATAATTTCAAGGAGATCACGAAAAACAGGGTCATCATCCGCTATCAAGATCTTCATTCTTTTTTTCTCCGATAATTCAAGCTCAGATTGAAACTCCGTCCGTCAACATGGTGAAATAGAAGGTCGCTCCCTTCCAAGGTTCGCCTTCAGCCCAGACCCGCCCGCCATGGCGCCGGATGATACAATCGGGACGGATGATACGAAAGTGAACGTTATAGGGGGCTTGGTGGACAAGGGTCTCCTGGACCGACTTGTTTACCGTCTCCCGGTAATCGGGATGAACCCGTTGCAGGAAACTGCCATATGAAGATAAAATCATTCCGTAAATCCGGCGAAATTCATCCGACCCGGCTTAACAGTGTCCATCCGGAGTTTCCGGATGGACACTAATTAACTTATATCAGAATATTCTTTTAAATCTAGCAGAACAAAGGACGCTCGACTAGTTTTTTAAGGGCGTTGGGCGGTTAGGATTCGAGGATATGGATAAATTGCAAGTTCACTTTACGCGGGTGGGCGCATGGGTTAGCAGCGCTGGGGATCGGCGCGGAATTGATCCTGACGGGACCTGGAGGGCTCTTTAGCCGGCGTATCTGCCAGGAACGGGAGGAGCCGTTTCTCATTGCCGCTGGCGGAAACGGCACTGTCGATGGGGTGATTAACAGGCTTGTAGCGGCAACCATTTCCTTGTCGGACCTGAAGAAGTTTCTGCAGTCATTAGTTACAGGATTGGTGAGATTTTCCCTGCCGCCTGCGAAATTAAATCAACCGAAAGCATTGCCATTCCTTCTCCACTATGCTAAAAAGCAGACATGTTGCTTCCCTCTCCCCTCTATCCCGGTCGCCTTATTCGACGTTATCAGCGGTTTCTGGCCGATGTGGAACTTGCTGGCGGAACCATTGTCACGGCCCACTGTCCAAACTCCGGCAGCATGAAGGGATGCGCCGTGCCGGGAAATCCCGTGCTCCTCTCCGTTGCCGATAACCCCAAGAGAAAGCTGAAATACACCTGGGAACTGGTGCTGGCGGACGATTGCTGGGTGGGAATCAATACCGGCCTCCCCAACCGGCTTGTCCGGGAGGGGATCGAAACCGGCATCATCGCTGAACTCATGGGGTACCCGTCAATCCGGCCGGAAGTCAGGTACGGGGAGAAAAGCAGGGTAGACCTCCTGCTGAGCGGCCCGGCCGGCCTCTGTTATCTGGAGGTGAAGAACGTTACATTAGTGGAAGGGAATGTGGCGCTCTTTCCCGATGCGATAACCACCAGGGGACAGAAGCACCTGCGGGAACTGATGGAGATGGTCCGCCAGGGACACAGGGGGGTGATATTCTTCGTGGTTCAGCGCGGCGACGGAGAATCGGTGGCGCCGGCCGACACCATCGACGCGGAATACGGGAGGCTGTTGCGCATTGCGGCAAAAAGCGGCGTGGAGATCCTCGCCTATCAGGCACGCGTTACACCGCAACAGATCGTGCTTACCCATCGTTTGCCGGTTATTCTGTAATATTCATTCCTTTTTCTTCCGGTCGCTAAGCGACACCACTTTGGCCCCTTCCCTCTTCTCCTTATCCCCGGTTTCCCTCACCGGTGCGTCATCGCCGGGTTTTTCCACGCTCACTACCGGCGAGACGACCTTCTCCAGCCTAACCGGGGTCCCCCCCATGGTATATGGCTCGCCGTTTATCTGGCTTTCGTCGAGTGTCCAGGTGAATACCTGCAATGGAAAGGCAAGGACCAGCAACCTGACCTGCCACCAACCCGGCTTGACATCAGGGGATATCTCCTCAATCCGGGCATAAAAACCCGGTTTGTTATCGATATGAACCAGCACGAGATCGTTTTTTGCAGCCATCCGGACATCTCCTCGCATTTGCGACATTTGTAAAATTACTGTGGGGCCTGCTTGCTCTGCTGCCGCTCGAAAATACTCAGGACGTCAAACCTGAAACGGCTCTCCAGCAACTGTTCCAGTTCCTTGTAAAGGGCGCGCAGATCACATTCGACGGCATAAGAGCGCTCTTTCTCCATTGGTCCCAGCAATCCTTCAACCCGCTCGCAGATAAAGGTTATGCAGTTATAGGGACGATATTCAGGTTCCATGAGACAGCCTTTTTCGCCCATATAAGGACATATATCCTGCGCGAAGCAGGGGGTAATTATCTCCCTGTCATCGTTAAGATAGACGAGCAGATCGATTGCCGTGACATGGTTTTTCCCCCGGGCGCAACACTCCCCGCGGCATTCTCCACATATCTCAGCGGCGCGCACCCCCTCCCCTATCAGCTGGAGGGCCTGCTTGCATGACTTGATTGCCGCCACGCACCTTTTCAAGCGGGCACTATGCAAGGGAGAAAGGGCCGCATATTCTTCCCGTACCGCGGCAACCCCCCTATCCCATTTTTCCCTCTCGGTCATGGCTCACCTGGAAACAGCAAGGGCGTATAGCCATACGCCCTTACAAGTATCATCAGTTTCCATCCGGAGTCTCCGGATGGAAACTATTAAATTGGCCGAAGCAGCCCATAAGCCGGGTTCTGTTCCCGAAGCCAGTTACCTGACTGCGGGCGATGGTCATTCATCTGGCACCGCCGTTACCGACGGCCTCAAGCAGCCAACCCGGAAGCACGGACGGGCAGTCCTTAACGCCTCCCTATTTGGCCTTGCTCCTGGTGGGGTTTACCTGGCATCCGGCGTCACCGTCGGACCCGGTGAGCTCTTACCTCACCCTTTCACCCTTACCCCCCTTCGCTAAAGCTCCGGCGGGCGGACTTCTCTCTGTGGCACTTTCCCTGGGGTCACCCCCGCTGGACGTTATCCAGCACCATGCCCTGTGGAGCCCGGACTTTCCTCTCCCCTAAAAGGGAGCGGCCATCTGTTCAACTTCGGCCAAACTTTATCTACGCTTCATAATTCAAGGATCCAGGTTTCCATTCATGTCCAACGTCGAACTTAAGTACGTTCAACAGCCTTTAACCTTGTTCTTCCTGGCGCAGCACCAGAATTCTCTGGCAATGGGGGCAGTTGACAAGTTCATCCACCCGGAAGAGGGTATTGTAGAGCTGGGGGGGGAGCTGCATATTGCAGCCGAGGCACGAACCGCCCCTCGCCTCGACAACCGCTACACCCCGGCGCTGTTCCCGGAGCATCCCGTAACGCCTTATCATTGTTGCGGGCAGCCCTTTGACAATGGCTTCCCGTGCCGCTATGACCCCGGAGATATCCTCTTCCAGCCGATCGATTTTACTCTGGACCTCCCCCTTCTGCGCAGTGAAGTTCTGCTCCAGGGCCGACAGGGTTTCCTCAATCCCGGTGATTGCCTTTTTCAGCTCATCAGTCTGGCCCATCTTCAGCAGGAGTTGCTCCTCCAGTTCCGCAGAGAGCTTCTTGGCGGTGGTTATCTCCCTGGAGACTGCCTGGTATTCCTTCTGGGTCTTAATTTCCTTCTGATGGGCCTCGGTTCTCCGGATGTTTTCCGCCTCCGCGGCAATCCCCTCCTCCAGTTTCCCTATTTCCTCATTGAGGAGCGCCAGTTCTCCCTGTTTTTCGGAAATAGTGCTCCGCGCCTCGGCCACTTTGACGTCAAGAACCGCGATTTCTGCCTGTAAAGCCTCCTTTTCCCCCTTGTAACCGTCAATCTTCAGGTCAATCGTCTGCAGTTCATCGATCATCTTCAAATTTTTTCGCAAACCCGCCTCCCTTGTTCCCTCTTTTGTTTGTTTTTAAATCAAGAATGAGAAAAGGAGAGGCGTTCAGATAAACCTGAAAGGCTCCCTTTCCCCCTCGAAAGCTGTGATCTCGGCCGCATACCCTTTTTTCGCCAGTTCCCCCCCGAGCAGTTCCGTCAATCCCCATACCATCGGCAGTTCTGTGGCGAAGTGGCCCGCGTCCACCAGCGCCAGTCCAAGCTCCTCGGCTTCCCTAGCCTCGTGATACTTGACATCGCCCGTAACCAGCACATCCGCCCCCTGTTTTCCTGCGTCCCGCAAAAGCTGGGCGCCGCTCCCGCCGCACAGGGCGATTTTCCTCACCACCCGCTCGGCATCGCCGACGAAACGCACCCCGTCAAGCCCCAGTCGTTCCTTGACCGTCGCGGCGAATTCCGCCAGGGGGAGCGCCGCGGGTAATTCACCCATTCGTCCCAATCCGCTTCTCTTCCCCTTGTTCAGCAACGGATAAAGATCGAAGGCGGGTTCCTCATAGGGATGGACCGCAAGAAGCGACTTTACCGCCGCATTCAGATCCCCCTTCCGCAACAGGACCTCGAGGCGGGTCTCCTCGGCGTATTCCCGTTTGCCGATTTCGCCCAGAAACGGCTCTGCTCCCTGCAGCGGCCTGAAGGTGCCGATCCCCCCCGTCTGGAACGAACAATCGCTGTAATTGCCGATAAAGCCGCTGAAACCGAACAGCGCATGCATCACCCTTTCTTCGTATCCTTTCGGCACAAATACGGAGAGCTTTACCAGATCTTCCTCAAAGGTCACCTTCAGCGGTTCACAGTGGGAAACACCCAGACGCTCCGCGAGCAGGTCATTAACCCCCCCCTCGGCGATATCGAAATTGGTGTGAAGCGAGACTATTGCAAGATCGTTCCTGATGGCGAGAGCAAAAAGCCGACCCAGGGGATCGGCAAAGGAGATTTTTTTCAGCGGTCGAAAAATCATCGGGTGATGGGTGAGAAGGAGTTGGCAGCTGGCCCCCACAGCAGCCTCAACGGCGCTCCTGCCGGCATCCAGCGCCACCATGATCTTCCCGGCGGGAGCGGCGGGGTTTCCCACCTGCAGTCCCGCGTTGTCCCATTCTTCCGCGAGGCTAAAAGGGGCTATTACGTTAATGATTCCAACTATATCCGACACTCTGGGAGTTATCATCACGCGCAAAAGAAAAGAGTGCAACCTTTCGGTGTGCACTCTTTCTCCCCAATATGGGCGTTATTTCGTCCTAACAGGCGCTTTAAGGGCATCCCCACTTATCCCGTAATTATTTAAGGTGGTGGGCCCACCAGGACTCGAACCTGGGACCGACCGGTTATGAGCCGGTAGCTCTAGCCAACTGAGCTATAGGCCCGCAAAGCGAATTTAGATTATATGCAGAGTGAAAATTGGTGTCAAGGTTTTTTTGTAATAAAACCGTAGCATTGCCATTACGCGCCGTCAGTAGAGTTCGTACTTGAGCAGCCGGCACTCTATCGGGCCGTTGAACAGGACGATCCGCCGGGAGGCCTTAAGGCCGACGCATTTTGCGAGATCCGCGCTGCCGGTGAAGAGATAGGCCGTGTACCCGGTGCAGCGCTGTTTCATGATATCGCCGATTTTCCGGTAAAGCGGTTTCAGC
>JBGPID010000113.1:0-8374 GCA_041484725.1 Geobacteraceae bacterium
GACGGCGCCGAAGAAGAGCTTAAGTTCGCCATCGAAGAGTTTACCGATAGGGAGATGAACATCAGTGTGGGGAAAGTGCTTCTGACCGTGGCGAAAAAACCATGGATAGTGCCGCAATTGCTGCGCCTGGCGAAGAATTCACGGATATCGGGCGAGAACCTGGCAGAGGTTCTCAAGGTTCTGCTGGAAGAGTTGCGGGATCGCCCAGCCCGTTCCCGGATGGAAACAAGTTAATTCGATGCAGTTGCAGGGGGCTTGCCCATGGCGGTTTAAAAGGCGAGTGTAAATAACTTGACCCTAAAAACATAAAACAACTTTCTCAGGCTGACGAGATCGAGTTTCCCTTTTATCCTCATAAAATATTTATTCCCTGACAGGTATCCTTCACGGCAGGGGAGGAAAAATACAATTTCATATAAATTCAAACTGAATTTACAAACCAGCAGATATTGTTCATGGGAAAAATCATAAATTTCACATTCATGAATAAATTTGCCATCCACCATCCCCTTTACGAAATTCTCCAACACATCTTTCTTTAACTCTTTATTTTCAATAATATATCTATCAACCCAGAAAAAATAAACCGATCTTACCGGTGCATCAAATCCTTTTTCAGTAAGTTGATTAAGAAACTCTTCCAAGCTCATCCCCATCATTTTCATTTATCAAATCAAGACCAGCAACAATTTACAAACATTGTTTTATAAATGCTACAATTATTTTCATAAAAATACAACAGAGAATATTCCTGATGCGAAGTTGACAGGGGTCGCACCTTGAATCAGGAAAATGCCAATTACCAGGAGCGACCCTTGCTGCTAATCGGGCCAATGCCGGATTGCGCACTGTCTTCCGGAGCATTTCCCGCAGCCTTTTCCTTCTGGCAGCCGGAGTATAATTTTTTGAAATTTCCAGAGAAGGTGGTAATGTAGATAAATACAGTTTTGCAGTCGATACGGGAAACGATATGGTTGGCTATTATGCGTGCGGCCCTGAACTCCCGGGGTGCTGCACGCGGCAAGGAGGCCTGAAATGGAAACATCCGCCGGCACCCGACCAGGGGTTTCGCTTCTCTTCGTTGAAGATGACCCGGTTATCACAAAACTCTTCTGCCGGATGATCCCGGATAAATTTCCCGACGTGGAATTCCATATGGCTGAAAACGGCAGGATCGGCCTGGATTTTTTCAAGAAGCGGATGCCGCAGATAGTCATCACCGACATAAGGATGCCGGTCATGGATGGCATCACAATGGTTGGCGAAATCAAGGCGCTCCGTCCGGAAACGATAATAATCATCGTTGCGGCCAATTGCGATGCGGACTATCTCTTGAACGACAACGATATCGATCACTGCGTTGCAAAACCCATTAACTACAAAATACTCTTAGCCATCATAGGAAAATGCATTGCCGGAATTGCATCCCAACTCGATTAGAACCGTGCGGACCCTGGGGGGCTTTGTAGGGTAACCTTGTGTTTACCCAACAGAAGGGCGATCACAAGGATCGCCCCTACTAAATAGGGGATACGAGATCGAGGATTTCCCGATGCCGGTCGATCCGTGCAAACGCGGGAAGATCGGCCCTGTAGGCGATGAATGGGATGCCGGCGGCCTGGGAGGCCTGTTGGTCCACCTCGGAATCACCGACGAAGAGGGCCTCGCCGGGGCCGATCCGGTAGTGTTCGAGTACCTTCAACAGCGGCTCGGGATGAGGCTTGGGGTTGGTAACCCTGGAGGCGGTCATGACGATCCCGAAATAACGGGCCAGGTCGAAGCTTTCCAGCACCGTGTCGATGGAGACGGAGCGGTTTGTGCAGACCGCCAGACCCAGATTCGGGCTGAGCAATTCGATGGTCTCGCGGAACCCTTCTTCCATGCGCATGAACCGCACCAGTTCCCGGTAGTCGATGGCGGGGACGCAGCGCATGGCCGCGCTCCACTCCGCATCGTCAGGGAAAATATGGCGCAGCACCTCCCGGCTGGCAAAGGTGTGGAGGATCTGCATCAGCTCCCCGTTTCCCCGTGCCAGGGGCGGCTTGCCGAGCATTGCCATGATCCGGTCGTAAAAGGCGAGGTTCGCCTCGAAGGAGTCGAACATCACTCCGTCGCAGTCATAGATGACGGCCTTGATTCTTGGTTTCACCTTGTCTCCATAACAGCATTGCGAGGCAGGCTGCGGAATTGCTCCCCCTCTTAAGCTAAGAGGGGGCTGGGGGGAGTTATGAAGTTGTAACCCCTCCTGTCCTCCCCTTAAACCAAGGGGAGGGACGCAGAGATGCAGCTTTGCTGGCGATACCCTCTATTTGTCGATGTCGCCTTTTGCCTTTTGCCCTTTGCCAGCCAGATACTCCTCCCACTCCAGGGGAAGCATATGCTTCTTCTTGTTATTGCATTCCTTGCAGGCTGGTGCCACATTGCTGCGGGCGCTCTTGCCGCCGCGGACAATGGGGACCAGGTGGTCCATAGTGAGCTCGGCAGGGGGAAAGGTGCCGCCGCAGTAGTGGCAGATCCCCTTTGCCACGCGGTTTTTCCACCACTGCGTGTGCCGCAGTTGCCGGGCCTTCTCCTTCTCCCGCTTGATCTCCTGCTCGGAAACCTCGATGATGAAATAGTCCATATAAAATCAGTGACCAGTGACCAGTGACCGGTGACCAGTGACCGGGCAATATAGTTCTCTCTTCATCCTCCCCCCGCCTTCACCCTTCACCCTTCACCCTTCACCCTTTCCCTGTACTCCTCTATCGCCTTCCTGGCCAGTTCGTCGCAGCGCTCGTTCTCCGGATGGCCGGCGTGCCCCCTGACCCAGCCCCACTCGATCCGGTGGATATTGGAGAGCGCCAGGAGCCGTTCCCACAGGTCACGGTTCATGACCGGCTCCTTTTTGCTGTTGATCCAGCGTTTCCTGATCCAGCCGGGGAGCCATTCGGTCATCCCCTTTACCAGATACTGGGAATCGGTGGTAAGGTGCACCCGGCAGGGACGTTTGAGCGATTCCAGGGCGGTGATGGCAGCGGTCATCTCCATCCGGTTGTTGGTGGTATCCCCATCCGCACCGGAGAGCTCCTTCTCGTGGCCGCCATAGCGGAGGATGCAGCCGAAGCCGCCGACCCCCGGATTACCGCTGCATGCGCCGTCGCAGAAGATATTCACCTGCGCGCCCACCTGGCCAGGGCCGTCCTTACCGGAAGGGTGTTCACGGTTGGTTGACATATGCCCCTTCCGCTTTCAGGAGGAGGGCGATGGCCTCCATCACCCGGTCCACGATCAACTGGTGGGTTTCCTTGCCGTCAGGGAGTTGGAACAGGTCGGAAAAATCGAGTGGCGGTCCGAAGACGATGACCGCCTCCTGGCCGAAACCGGGGAACTTCCAGTGGTTGAGCCCGACCAGGGCAGTGGGTATTACCAGCGGCCGGACGTCGTAGATGATCTTCCCCACGCCCCGGTTCCCCTTACCTAAGACGCCGTCCCTGTGCCGGGTCCCTTCGGGGTAGAGCATCACCTGCTGGTCCTGGAGAAGTTCGTTGATGACCTTGCCGGCGCGCACGTCGCGCCCGCGTCTGACCGGAAAGGCCCCCCATGATGAATAAAGCCAGCGCTGAAACGGCTTTCTGAACAGCTCTTCCTTGGCCGGGGCCCAGAGCATCTGCATGGGGTGCGCGCGGACGATCGCCCAGGGGAGAAAGATGGTATCGTATGCGGAGATATGGTTGGAGGCGATCAGCACCCCGCGTTTGCGCGGGATATTTTCGACCCCTTTGGCGCGGAAGCCGTTGAGGACGGATGCGTAGAAACCAATGACGTATGCGGAAAAGACGACCCAGAACCGGCGGAAGACAGAAGCTTTCAAGGGACCCTCTGGAGATGAAAAATAAGCGGCACGTCTCTTTATAGCATTTTTTTACAAACAAGGGCAAATGAAAGGTGAAGAGTGATTAGTGAAGTGCGAAGGGGTACAGAGACCAATGCAATACGTCTCTCCGAAAAATGTGTTTACATATCCACGCCGTCGATGACGGTTGCGCAATCGGGACATTTCCCCATCACGATCCGGTTCTGTTCCAGGTAAAAACCGCGGCGCCGGATGAGCAGCTCCCCGCATGCGGGGCAATATGTGTTTTCGCCCCCTTCACCCGCCACATTCCCTTCGTAGACATAGGCTAGACCTTCATCCAGGCCAATCTGCCGGGCCCTGGCCAGGGTGGCTGCCGGGGTGCGCGGACGGTCGGTCATTTTAAAGGTAGGATAGAACGCGCTTACATGCCAGGGGGTCTCCTTCCCGACCTTGTCGGCGATGAAGCGGGCAATCCCTTGCAGTTCTTCGGCGCTGTCGTTCCAGCCGGGGATGATCAGGGTGGTAAGCTCGATCCAGATTCCCTGGCGCTTGTATTCGACAATGGAATCGAGTACCTCCTTGAGCATGGCGTGGACCACCTCGCGGTAAAACCGGTCGGAAAAGCCCTTCAGATCGATATTGGCGGCATCCAGGAAGGGACGGATGCAGGCCAGGGCCTCGGGGGTGATGTAACCGTTGGTGACGAAGATGTTCCCGAGGCCTGCTTTTTTTGCCAGCACCGCGGTATCGTAGGCATATTCAAAGAAGATGGTCGGCTCCGTATAGGTATAGGCGATGGAGCGGCAACCGGACGCCAGGGCTTTTGCGACGATCTCTTGCGGCAACAGATCGGTCCCGGTGATCTGCAGGGTCTCCTGGAGCGGCTGGGAAATGGAATAGTTCTGACAGTGGAGGCAGCGGAAATTGCAGCCGACCGTTGCAATGGAAAACGAACGGCTCCCCGGCATGACGTGAAAGAGGGGCTTCTTCTCGATCGGGTCCACGTGCTCGGCAATGGCCTTGCCGTAGACCAGCGTATGGAGTACTCCTCCCCGGTTTTCCCGGACGGAGCAGATACCGCGCCTCCCCTCATCGATCAGGCAGCGGAACCGGCACAGCCCGCAACGCACCCTGTTCCCGCCGGTTTTTTCATAAAACATCGCCTCTCGCATAACCTCCTCCTAAGCCGGAACTAAAAAACCGAAAATCAAAGACCAAATAGAACGCGGGAAAAACGGATTTGAACGGATATACGCAGATAAACCTAAAGACTTTAAAACAGATTTTGATATCCGCGCGAATCCGTTGCATCCGCGTAAATCCGCGTTCCATTTGACTTGATATTACTCCAGGCAATCAGGGGACGACCGGTTACTGCACCGCCATGCCGAACTCAACGCGGCTGGCGCTCTCCCCTTCCCTGGCCGGCGCCTTGAATATGTCCCCCTTCTTTTCGAAAATCCGTTCCGCCGGCAGCTTCCCGTCGGCAATGAGAAAATTGCGCACGGCCACGCCCCGGTCCCTGGCGAGGTTCTGCAAATCCTCATTGCCCACGACCGTATGGGTCAGGATCAGTTTTTTCATCTCTTCGTCCGGCAGATCCTTGACGAGGCCGATGAAATTGCGCGGCTTGGGAAACTTCTCTTTGCGGTAGACCCCTTTCAGCAATTTTGAATATTCCGGGGGAAGGATTTCCAGATTATCGGCGCTCTGTCCCTCCAGGGCCTTTTTCTCCTTTACCAGGGCAAGGAATTTCTCGTTCTTCATCTTCTTGAGGAGGAGTTCATTACGGTATCCCTCCGGGTCATGCTCCTTGTCGACAAAGCCGGTCACCTCCAGTTTCAGGGCAGGCCGGTCCGTGAGCATTTGGGCAAGCTTCACCAGTTTGCCCCGCTCGGCATCGGAAAGGCGGGCCGAGCCCGAAGCAAAGGAAACGCTGCTGAAATCTTCTTTCCCTCCGAAGACCGACTGGAGCAGGGCAAAGGGGGAGGTAGCCGCCTTCACCAGCAGGTTTTTCAGTACCTGCAGTACCAGCCCCCAGATGCTGAACTTGGGATCATCGGTCCTCCCGGTCACCGGAAGGTCCAGGTGAATTTCACCTTTCCGGTCCTTCAGGAGGGCAACTGCAAGCCGGACCGGAAGGGAGGTGGCCTTGTCGCTCTCCACCTTTTTGCCGAAGGTAAACTGGTCGATGAACACCTTGTTCTCGGATTCCAGTTGCTTGTTCTCGATATGGTACTTGAGGTCGAGGAAGAGTTTTCCCTTGTCCACCGTATAGCCCAGGAATGTACCGGAATAGGGGGTGAGCGGGGAGAGCTCGATATCGGTGAAACTCACCTTCAGATCTACGAAGAGGTTGTCCCGGAGCGGATTGATCCGGCCGGTAATGCGCAGCGGTGACTGGTTTTCCAGATTGCCGCGCAGGTCAACGTCGGCAAGCGTGTTCGCCTCGGAGGAGAGCCCGGTGATCCTTCCCCCCAGGTTCAACATTTTTGAGGCGTATTCCGGTTTCGTATGGTGGTCGATAAAGTTGATGGTGCCGTCTTGGATGGTGACCGTGCCGATCTGGATCTTACCCTGCTTGGCTACCGGCGCCTGAGCAGCGGTTGCGGTCGGGGGCGGGGAAGGGGATGATGGGAGAGGAGCGGCCGCACCTGCTTGCGGCGGCTCGACTTTTTGCTCAGGCTTGCGGATCTCCTGGAGATTGAGTGTACCGTTCTTGTTGACGACGATCCGTGAATAGACCTTGCTTAAGGAGACTTCGGCGATATCCAGGGAAAACGGAGTGAGCACACCGGTCAGTTTTTCAATCTCCAGGCTTTCCCACTTGAGGAGATCTTCATTTTCCGCGTCAAGGGTGTGGAAGGAGCGGACAGCGATGCCGCCGCGGAAACTACCGGTGAGTTTCCCTTGCGTCTGCGCCAGGTTGATTGCAAGCTTCGTGTCGAGAGTCCCGTCCGCCAAAGTGATGTTCAGATCCTCGGGGAGATAGGGATCGGCATCTGTGAGCGGAATTCGCTTAAGGTTGCACTGCGCTTTAAGCCTGAGCGGATCGGGGTTGACATTCCCGGTGACGCTGATGGCGCCCTTGTTTCCATACCACGAGGCGATCTTGAACGGTATGGGGGTAAAGCGGGGACCGCTGACATTGGCAAGGGAAAAATGGAGCTTCTTCAAATTGAAGGAAGGCGCATCCTCCTTCATCCGGTCGATGAATGTGATATTAAGGCCTGAACCGCTGACATTCTTGATGTTGTATTTAAAGGGAGATCCGGACTCTTTCTTTTCCCTGACCGCCTTGGCGGTCTTTTTCTTCTCTCTGAGCAAGGCGAGTGGAGAAAGGGCCCCCTTGGCGTCGCGGGATAGTTTTATGCTGCCGTTTTGCAGATCAACCGTATCCACTTCGAAGGTCCGCTCCTTGAGGCTGCCGCGCCCCCCGCTCACTACCGCCTTCGCCAGCTTTACCCCTTCGTTCTTGCCGAAGGGGATTGAAACCTCGCGCGTCTCGATGTCAAGCTTTGTCAGTCGGAGTCCGTCTGCCGGGGTTAGGCTTATGGCGGCGGCGGCATCGAGCCTTCCCTTGACCGGCGCCGTCAGCTCTCCCGCAAGGTAGGGATAATAGGCTTCCAGCAATATTTCCTTGAATTCCATAGTCGTTTCCACGGCAAGGGGATCAAGGGAGAATTCCCCCTTGATAGCGCCCTTTTCTCCCCTGGCGCTGGCAAAGGAAAGGTCATATCTCCCTTTTTTCCCGGGCGCGGTGGAAAATCCCTGCATGCCCAAGGTTATCTCTTCCAGATCGGTCTTGAAGCCGCCGGGAGGCAGATTGTCGCTTAAATGGAGCCTACTGTTGGCGAGGGTTGTATCGGCTATGCTGATAAGCGTTTTTTTGGCGGGTTCCTTAGCCGCGGGGCTCTTTTCCTCCCCGGTTAAATGCTGATAATTCCATTTCCCGGTTTTGTCGCGGCCGAGGTACGCCTCCAGGCCGTCGGCGGAAAGTTTCGCGAGGGCGAACTCCCTGGCCATGACCTCCCCCCTGCTGATCTGCACCTCACCCCGGACGAGGGAGAGAAGGGGATTGCCGCTCCGGTCGCGCATGGCGAGGGCTGCCAGGACGATGTTCCCCTTCATTTCCAGTTCGGGGTTCTTTCCTCCGGCAATACGGTGGACAATTTCCAGATTTGTGGACAAGCGGCCGGAATCCATCTGCACCGGCGGTGTGCCGGGGTAATAGGAGAAATAGTAGGGGAGCGACAGATCTTTCAAGTTGACGTTGAAAGAGGTCTCGGCACCCTTGAGGAAAGGCCTCAGCTTCCCTTCCAGTTTGAGGGGCGCGCCGTTGATGACGGCGCTGAAACGGGGCTGGACAAAACGGTTGACCTGATATGAAATGTTGCTCATAAAAGGGATCCCCAATTCGATCCGCCGTAATGTGTGCCTTTTCTCCGCAGGCAGGGCCCGGTCGATAAAGTCGATGGAGCCGTTGTCGATGGTGACGTTGTTGATGGAAAAGCGCTGCGGCTTTTCGCTCTTCTC
>JBGPID010000114.1:0-8359 GCA_041484725.1 Geobacteraceae bacterium
TATTTGAATTTCTTTGCGGCCTTTGCGACTTTGCGCGAGATAATGCCGTTATAGGATAATAGTTTATTTTCCGGTTTCTGGACCTTCCGTCTTTTCCGTGATCCAGTAGATCTGTTTATGCGGGTTGCCCGTCAATTCGACCAGCCGTCGTTCGGCCGCGGCGCGATCAACGAAGGCGCCTACCAGAAAACGATTACCGTTGTCATCCTGGCGCCAGATTTCAAATTTCACGCACGATCCTTTGCCGGTCCCCGGAAAAATCCGTTGGACCGGTAGTAATGCTATAGGCGTTATTTCATGAAAAACCTGAGCGCGCTTTTGACAATATCGAAAAGATCGGGATCCGCGTTTCTCAAGGTGCCTCCGTACAGATCGAAACCGGAATCATCCGCATAATACCCGCCCGAGGCAGGTTGTGCGTAATTCTTGAGTTTTTCCCGGGCCTGCTCTGCTTCGACGTTTTTGAGCTGTTCCTGCTGAAGGAGTTTCCCTCCGGCCTTCATCCATTCAAAAAGATGTCTCAGTTCGCCACCGTCGAGCCAGACCCCGTGATCCTTGCAGCGATTGACGATGACGCCGCTTTTTGTCCCGAAATTGACACGGTTCATGAGTTTGGCGCAGATCGGGCATTTGATGTAGGATATACCGTAGTCATTGGCCCTCATCGTGCTGTTGATACTATCCAGCTCGCTTCTGTTGACGGTGAATACGTTGGTGACCGTTGCCTCCAGGAGCGCTTCCAGTTCCCCGGGATCAAAAAAGAGTCCCAGGCATTGATCGCAGCGTTCGATGAGAAATCTGCCGTTTATCTTGAGATCGATCGTTATCAGACCGATGCTGCACCTGGGGCATATACGTTCCGACTCGCATTCATGGGTCGTATTGTAATTGATCCCTTTAAGGTCGATATCATTCCGGCTTCCGCAATAATCGCATTTTATCGAATTTGGCGGAAGGGGCGCCGAACAGTTGGAGCAATTGGCCACGTTTCCTCCTGTCTAAAAAACCTTGAATAAGCGAATAGCCTTGACCAGTAGAGACTCATTCCGGTAACGGTGGCGGTGTTGTCTTGAATAACGCTGCAAATTCGGTGAAAGATACGGCCGTTTTCCATGCGTCCATCCCCTCTTTCCACATAAGGGTTTCTTTTGTTATGGCGCCCTTTTTCATGTAAGCAATGATCGCATCTTTAGTGAAAGGTCCTGCCTTCTTGCCATTTTTCCCGACATAATATTTGATATCCGTCTCCTCTCCGGGGAGAGGTGGCGGGGCGCTTTGTAACGGCTCCTGCTGGCCGGTCACCATTTTTCCCAGCTGGTTGGCCATGGCAAAACCCATTCCCATCCCCACCCCTGCCGAGGCTTCGCCGCCCGGGTTTTTCGCCGCGGCTTCCATGGCATTTGCACTCTGGAATTTCAGAAAGTTATCCAGGTTTCCGATGATTCCCATGCTGCTTTTTTTGTCCAGTGCCTCTTCGACCTCCAGGGGGAGGGAAATATTCTCGACCAGAAGTTTTGTGACTTCAAGTCCGTATTCCTGGAACTCAGGCGCTATTTTCCCGGTCAGATAGACAGACAGTTCATTATAATTGGCGGCCAGGTCAAGAACCGGTATCTTACTCTCCCCGAGCATATCCGAGAATCTGGTCACAATCAGGTTCTTCAGCTGATCGGAGACGCCGTCGAGGGTGAAGTGTCCGCCTGTTCCCACTATTTCTTTTATAAATTTTGCCGGATCGCTTACCCTGACAACATAGGTCCCGAATGATCGCACCCTTACCGGTCCGAATTCCGGGTCGCGCAGCATGACGGGGTTTGACGTCCCCCACTTCAGGTTTGTAAAATTCCTGGTGTTCACGAAATAAACTTCGGCCTTGAACGGGCTATGAAACCCGTATTTCCAACCCATGAGAGTGGAAAGGAGGGGAAGATTTCCGGTTGTCAGCTGATGCATCCCCGCTGTAAACACGTCGGCAATCTCTCCCATGTTCACAAATACGGCGGCCTGTGATTGCCGGGCAATCAGTTGCGCGCCATACTTGATCTCGTTTTCATACCTCGGGAACCGCCAGACCATTGTATCGCTTGAATCGTCGGTCCATTCGATGATGTCGATAAACTCCGCTGCGGCTTTTTCCAAGAAAGTCATGGTGCCTCCCCCTGTTTTGGAATTTTTGAATCCCCTTTATTCTGACAAGCAATTCTTAAAACAAAAAACCGCCCGGCCGGTAAAATCCCGGCAAAGACGGCTTTCCATTCGGCTCCGGCTGGAATCCATGAACCCCTCCCCTGTTAACCGCCCATAAATTACCCCCATCTCCCTGTTCTGTCAAGGAGATCATCACCAATTTAAGCGCTTTCGGCCCGTCATTTCATTGCCTGGCATTAAACAGGCAGTGGTCTGAAGGCTATCCCACAGTTGCCGATCATATGGCCTTGTGCAGCGCCTGGTCCAGGTCGGCGATAATATCGACGGGATGCTCGGCCCCCACACAGAGGCGAACCATGTTCGGAGGGATGTTTGCCAGCGCCCGCCCCTCATCCCCCTGCTGTTGATGGGTGGATATCGCCGGTATGGTGGCTACACTTTTTATCCGCCCCAGATCGGTCGCCCGCCATATCCGCTGCAGGCCGTCGAAGAATAGGCGGGTCTTCTCCGCCCCACCTCTCACGCAGAATGAGAGGAGATGACCATAGCGGTTGACCGCCCTGCCGTACTGCTCGTCGAATTCCGCATCCACCAGCCACATGTATCTGCTGGCAAGCTCGTGCAATGGGTGGTCGGGGAGACCCAGATATTGAACGGATTCGATCAGCGGGTGTTTCTCGAGAAACCGGGCGACTTCCATGGTATTGCGGCTTAACAGGTCCATCTTGGAGCGGAGCGTGCGCATGTCGTTCAGGGTCATCACCGCCTGCAGCGGATGCAGGTTCGGGCCGAAGTCGCGATTCTGCTGGTACTTGATATAGAGGGAAAAATCGTTTTTGAGCTGATCGTCGTCGATATTGGTCACCAGGTTCTTCCGCGCTATGACCGCCCCGCAGACGCCGAATCCGCTGCTTGTAAGGCTCTTGGTCGCGGATTGGACAACGATGTCCGCGCCGTGGCAGATGGGACGAAGCAGCGCCGGTGTAGCTATCGTGGAGTCGCATATCAGGGGGAGGTTATGGCTGTGGGCAAGATCCGCCACCGCCTCGATGTCGAAAAAACCGAGCTGGGGATTGCTGGGCAACTCCCCGTAGAGAAAACGGGTATGCCGGTCGATCTTTGAGGCCCATTCATCCAGGTCGGTCGCGTCGGAGACCCAGCGGCATTCCACATTGTGCTCCCGCATCAGGCGCACGGTGAACTGCTGGTATGTCCCGCCGTAACACTGGACCGTGGCAACGAAGTTCCGCTTTTCGCAGACATCCTTCTGCACCTTCAGAAATGGATGCACGGCGGTCATGATGGCGGCCATTCCCGAAGAGGTGGAGCAGCAGGAGGTCTCGCCGTCATACCCGTAACCTTCGAGCAGGGCTAGGGTCCATTCGTAATAGTAGGTCGATGGATTGGCGATGCGCGAGTAACACCAGGCGGGAATCTTGTAGCCGAGCGCGGCGGCCATCTCGTCCGAATCGCGGAATGCCTGGGCAGTGCTCATGAAAATCGGTTCGATGATCGATCCCTGGTAGTCATCTATGGCATCCTTGACCGTATAGAGTCCATGCACCGCGATAGTGTCGAATCGCCACTTCTTCACCACCTCATGGATGTAGCGGTCACGATCGGAAAGGTACCTGTTGCTCGAATCTATATACCTTTGCATTCCCGGTGTGATTACAACATCGTTCTCCTTTGCCATGGGCCCGCCCCTTTCGAGATACCAACTGAAGGATGACCGTACGCGATTTCCGTTATGCCGTTAATGCGGATCCTTTTCCGTCATGGAGTGGCTTACTTGGGACCGGATTGTCCAGTCACTTCTGCTGACGGTCAAGTTCCCTTCTAACCGCTACGCCGAATTTTTCCAGAGTATACGGCTTTTGGACATAAGCTCCTGCACCCAGTTGCTGGAGTGCCTTGACCCTTTCCGATTCGGAAAAACCGCTGGTAATGATTGCCTTCTGTCCTGGTCGGATTTCAAGTATCCGCATATAGGTCTCCATACCGTCCATGCCACCCGGCATGATCATGTCAAGCACAACAAGATCGGCAGGATGCGAACGCAGGTTTTCCACGGCCGCCTCGCCACTGGTCACGGCAGTTACCCTATAGCCAAGTTTTGTGAGCATGTTGGAGGCGATATGCAGCTGATCCGGCACGTCATCTACAACCAGCACATGCTCCGTACCTATATAGTCCTCCAGAACAATCCTTTGCTTAGGCAGTTCCTGGTGATCGCGGGTGGCCGGAAAATAGAGCACAAATTGGGTCCCTTCGCCCTCCCGGCTCTGGATGTCTATAAAGCCGCCCTGATCCCTGACGGTAGCCCAGATCACTGTCATCCCCAGGCCTGAGCCACTTCGCCTCATCGCCTTCTTGCTATAGAACGGCTCGAAGATCCTTTGGAGATCCTCGCTGGAAATGCCGATGCCTTCATCGGCAACTTTAACGCAAACATACTCGCCGGGTGGTATCTCTTCGTACATTTTCAGACGAGTATCAAGATACCTGTTGAACGTGGATAACTTGATATTACCTCCGGCAGGCATTGCCTCGGCGGCATTGTTCAATAGATTCATAATTGCCTTGGTCATATGTACCTTGGAACCAAAGATGTTCAGGAGGTCAGGTTCCAGACTGCTTTCCAGCGTCGTATTGGGATATTGTTTCCGAGCAGCTTTGAATTCGAGCGATGCCAGGTAATCTGAGATAACCGCGTTAAGATTGATGACTTCGGCGGCTTTTACGCCCCGTCTGCCCAAAGTCAGGAGATCCTGGACAATCGCTGCCGCCTTTTCTCCGGAACGTTGGATTATAGCTATTTTGGCACGCAGGGGGCTGTCTGGTGGCAGTTCCAGCAATAGCAGGTCGGGATAGGTGACCAGTCCGACCAGAATATTGTTAAGGTCATGGGCGACCCCGGCGGCAAGGCTGCCTATTGCCTCCATTTTCTGGGCAGTCAGCAGTTTCCCCTCAAGTTTTTTCTGCTCGTTAATGTCATGGAGGATCCCCTGGGTGCCGATAAACTCATCGGAGCAGGGGGTGTCGCCTTGATAGATTCCTTCAGCCGAAACACTGAATTGTCTCATCTCATCGCTGCATTCATCCTGCCGGTGCGGCAGCAGCAGGCGCAGTTCCAAGCCATGGGTGGCCCGTTCTCCCGTGCGTTTTTCATTTAAACGGTAGCGCGCTTTAGGAAGATCTTCCGGAGCCACCAGATCGAATATCGGTTTGCCGAGCAGGGCATTGGGAGAAGTGGTATATTTCGAAATGGCCGGGCTGATAAACGTTATGCGACCGGCGGCATCCAGGCGAAAGATGATATCCGGCACTGCCTTGATAATGGAATTCAGATCTTTTTCACTGGACTTCAGCAGCACCAGGGTGTTGTCGGCCTCTTCCCGGGCCGCGAGCTGGATTTTCCAGCTCTTGAAGATGGTGAGGATGGTATAGTTCAGCACCACCAGGACAGTCGGCAATAATGGTGAAAGCAGATAGCCCCGTGTCTGGAAGATATACCCCATGCCGATCCAGCTGCCGGCCAGGAATGTCGCGCAGACTGCCGCGCTTGGCAGAATCCCCAGCTTTGCAATGGTCAGGCAGGTACATATCGCGACCAGCAGCCCGATCAGGGCTTCCCAGAACAGAAATACCTGAGTCCGGACGACTTGTTGGCCGGTCAGTAGGTTCTCCAGAACCTGCGCATGGATATCTACATGGGTATGGACCGGGCTGGCGGAGGTCTGATAGACGTGAGACAGGCCGGCAGCCGAGGAGCCGACAAGGACGATCTTGCTTTTGATCTGATTCTCCGTAATTTTTCCGCCGAGAAGGTCTCCGGCGGAAATCCGCGGTGTTGCGTCACTCTGCCGGGAGAACTGCACAATCATGTTGCCCTGGGTATCGACAATTATGGACCTGTTACCTACCATAAGGTCAAGGCGGCCGCTTTCTCTCTGCAGTATCCCGATCTGGCTGATATTTCCGTGCTGCATCAGCATTGCCAGCGCCAGTGAAGGGTAGAGCTGACCCTCGAAGCGGATCATCATCGGCATCCGGCGCAGTATGCCATCCGTATCGGGGGTTGCATTGAGAAAGCCTGAGCGAGTCACTGCATCAGCGAACAGCTGACGGTTGCAGACAACGCCCTGGGCCTTGAAAAAGCTGGTTTGAACCAGATCCGTGTCGGATCTGTTGATCCAGGCAATACCGGGCGGATGCAGCCCGCATGATGTCTCGGGTTTCGCGCTTTTCCTGAACAAAAACTCGTAGCCGAGGACAAATGGCCCTTTGGCCAATGTGCCGGCCAGGTTTTGGTCATAGACCGGTTGGCCGGTCGAAATGCCTGAGGTGCCATTGTGGTAGCGGAATTCGCGGTCGATGCCGGTTTGCAGATTCTTTGGGGAGGTGCGATCGGGTTCCGCCAGGATCAGGTCAAGTCCGATACTGTCTGCACCGGATGCGTTGATGGTATTAAGCAGTTGCGCGAAACGGTAACGAGGCCAGGGCCATTGCCCATATTTGGCCAGGCTGTTTTCGTCGATATCAACTATAACGATTGAACCCGATGCCGGTTTTGTTTGCGCAAAGGCCATGACGACATCGGTTATTCTGTTGTTTGTGGATCTGATAAAGGATGGATGAATCAGGTAGGCCATACTCATGGCAAAACTGATGAGAAACCCCGTGAGTAACAGCATCCTGGTTAGTCGGCGCTCGTTTTGAAAGGGTTCCGGCATATGCACGTTATCCCGCTATCTGACGACAACCTCAACCCGGCGGTTTCTTGGCTCGTACACATTGTCCCCGGTCGGAATCAAAAGGTTTTCCTTGCCATGCGATGTGGTACGGATGTCGTTCGATTCGGCTCCCTGTTTAACCAGCAGATCTTTTACCGCCTTGGCCCTGTTCCTTGACAGCACCGTATTGTATTCCGAATTACCGATGGTGTCGGTATGTCCGACCACTGAGATATCGGTTGAGTTCCGTTCCCGGATGGTCGCGATGATGTCGGGGAGAAGCTTCGCTGAATCAGAGGTGAGTGTGATATCTTTTTTGAAATAAAGCAGGAAATGGAGCGGACGTTTAGGCTGAATAGACAGGGCTTCTGCAAATATCTTGTCAAGAGCATCCTTGCCCAGATCTATTGGCGCGGTTGGCCGCACATCGGCATCCCCAACGTAGGTCGCCTGATACGGAGCGTCGATGGAAACGCTGCCGGCTTGATTACCGAAGGTTATGCTGCCGGTCTTGCCGTCCGGGTCGGGCGCCAGGGCCACCAATGTCCTCTTGGCGCAACCACTTGCCAGAGCGATCAGGAGAAACAAGAGAGCTAGTCGTGCCATGGTGCCCATATAACTTCCCCCTTCCAGAGTGATGCGGTAAGCTCCAGGTCGTGTCATGATTCGGGACGATCCTCAATCCACCTGGATCAGAACGTGCGTACCCCGTATACCGACGGTTGCAAACGGGGTTTCGATATGCACCAGATTCGGTGCCAGCTTGGCAATCTGACCGGACAAAAATGAAACCGTTCCCAGGAAGACCCTGACGATTAAGGAGAGCTTCTTTTCATTCGGCTGAAACATAAAACTTTTGATGACCATCATGCTGTTGGAGCCCATGGAAATGACTGTATCGTCGTCCAGTATCAGACCGGCCTTGCCTTTCGCTCCAGTTTGGACGACATCACCCTCCAGCAGTATCATGTTGGTCTCGGCCTTGATAGTGCGACCGCCTCTGGCAATTACAACATCCCCGGCCATGGACTTGATGATGCCGACATGGTCCACAGTTGAACCGTATGCCAAGGCACTTGCCAATGCCAGTGCCGCAACCAGGACCACCATGAACATTGATCTCATCCCATGCACCTCGCAGTATAAATGTGAGTCAATCTGTATCTTGCCATTATCTGGTTGGCGCTTGGCGGGGTTAGTTAGTTTCCATCCGGAAACGGTCCTTTTCCGCCCTGGTGGCGTCAATCTTCGGACTTGCTTGTGCGGCGTACCAGTGTACGCCTCCGCACAACCCCTCGATTTCCTTGCCAGGACAAATAATTCCTCGTTTCCGAATTGGAAACCAATAGTGTCTCATCCGGAGTTTCCGGATGGACACTAGTTAGGCACATTGTTATGATACCGCTTGAAACACAAAAGTCAAAAAGCCGGAGTCTCAGTTGATATTAATTTTAACATGAGACGGGTAATCGACA
>JBGPID010000115.1:0-8332 GCA_041484725.1 Geobacteraceae bacterium
AGGGGAGGGCTTTGCCGTGCCGATCTCCATGCCGCGATAGACCTGCATGGAATCGGCATTGACAATCTCGCCGCCAAAGCGCTCGGCTAGCCGGACCGCGCAGTCGGTCTTTCCGGAAGCGGTCGGGCCGAGGATTATCACGATCTTCAGCTTATCGTTTGCATCTTCCACGTTGTTCCCGATCTTTCCCGAACCGGTCAGGGCAGCCGCCCTTCCTGTCGGAGCCTTGCCAATATCGCGTTGATCCGGGGCATGGCCGCCCAGGCGGCCTTCTCTCCCTCCATGATCGCCTCGTTGCGGTGGTCGAAATCCGCTGCCCCGACAAAACCCACCTGCGGTTTTATAACCACGTCGGCCTTGCTTATGGGGATCTGGGAAATCTTGTTGTACATGATCTCGATGGACTTCATAATGGTTTCCATCGTGCCGGCCGGTATAGCGTTGCCGATGGCGGAGGTGACATCTACGGCTATAACGATATCGGCGCCGTAACGCCTGGCCACGTCGACCGCCAGGGGGTCCACCACGCCGCCGTCCACATAACTGGTCCCGGCGAAGCTTGCCGGCTGGAAGATACCGGGCACCGCGCAGCTCGCCTGCACCGCCATCCCCGTATTACCGGTGGCGAAGACGGTCGGCTCACCGTTCCTTATGTTGGTGGCCACCGCATAAAAGGGAATCCTGAGTTTTTCCATTACGGTATTGCGCAGCTGCATGTTGATAAAGTCCCGGATTTTATCCCCCTTGACAAAGCCGTTGTCAGGCACGGTCAATTCGGCAACATCGCTTTTATTAAGGGCCATGCCGATTTTCTGCACTGTATAAGCGTCGAAACCGAAGGCATAGAGGCTTCCCACGAAACTGCCGGAGCTGGTGCCGACTATCATCTGGATCGGCACCTTCTGGGATTCCAGCACCTTCAAAACGCCAATATGGGCAAAGCCCTTGGCGGCGCCGGCGCCCAGTACGACGGCTATCTTTGCCGGCTTCCCGGACGGAGGCGATTGGATCTGCGGCGTAGATGCGCATGCGGCAAGGATGGAGCCGCAGAGAACCAAGGCCAGAAAATGGAATCCGAGTTTTTTCATATTCCTCTCCGTGTGTTGAGTTGTTTTCCGTTACCGCATATTAATTCAAAAAAGCTTTAGGGCACGGATAAAATCTGATAAAAGCGGATAAAATCAAAATCTGAGAGTCTTAACTGATTCAACCAGAAGGTGATTTCAACCTCTTGTGTTTGCTTTTGTTTGATCTGCGTTAATCCTGTTTTCATCTGCGTTAATCCGCGTTCAATTGCAGTAATAAAACTATCTTACCAAAAATTTGACCCGGCTGGTTTCCACCGGCCCGTCCCGGTCCTCCAGCCAGACCTTTGCCGCTGCAACGTGGCTACCCCGGGAAAGATGCCAAAGGAAGCGATTCACTCCGTTTTCCGTACTCCCTATGACAATCCCGTCCATGAACCATTCAATTTTCCTGGTCTTGAGCCCTTTCGGCAGTTCAAGGGGGAATGCCTCCAGCTCCCGCGGTATCCGCGGGTCGAGCGCCAGTTGCAGACCCGCTGTCGGCTGCACGAGGGCAATCCTGCGGGTGACGGTGGGAGCATCAGCCTGTCGGGCCTCCGTATCGCCTTTGTCATGGAGAATACATCTTCTTTTCGGGATCTTGCCCGGCTCGAACCACTCCTTCATGCCGGGACAGCCCGGCGTTGCCAGTTCACCGGAACCCTGGCAGATCGTCATGCTCAACAGCCGGGGGTTCAGGTAGAGCGGCCTCGACTCCTCGAACCTCCCCAACTCGGCAAAAACGGAGCGGAGCACCAGGGCCGGGCCGATGGAGCCGGTTATCCCCTGCATCGGCCTGGCGTCCAGGTTCCCCATCCAGACCCCGACCGTGTAGCGATGGTTGAACCCGATAGCCCAGGCGTCCCGGTAATCGGTAGAGGTGCCGGTCTTCACCGCCGTCTGGGACGGAAAATTGAGGAGGTTGCCGCTGCCGAATTCGAGCCGCCGCGCTTCAGGGTCCGAGAGGATATTGGCGATGAGGGAGCTCGTATCCGCACTGAAGACGCGCCTTTTCTCCCTCTCTCCGGAAGAATCCCCCAGCACCGCGGTTAATGGCCTGAATTCACCCTCCCTTGCCAGGACCGCATAGGCCTGGACCAGTTCCAGGAGGGTCAACTCGCCGTTGCCGAGCGCGAGCCCCTCGCCGTAATAATTAGCCGGCCGGAAGAGGCTCTTGCAGCCGAGTTCCTTCATACGTTTCAGAAATTCATTCACCCCGGTATACTGGATTGTTTTTATTGCCGGGATATTGAGCGAATTGCCGAGGCAATCCCTGAGGCGCAAGGGGCCGTAGTTCTGGCGGCTGTAGTTGCGGTAATCGTGGAGCCCGGCGCCGACTGGCATCGCCAGCGGGGAGTCGTCGATGAGCGTAGCCGCAGTCCACCCTTTTTCCAGGGCCAGGGCGTAAAGGAACGGTTTCATGGCCGAACCGGGCTGGCGCGGGGTGAGGACGGCATCGATATTGCCGGCATTCCGCTCCGGGTCATCGCTCCCGCCGTTTACCCAGACCAGTATCTCCCGGTTTTGCTGATCGACCACCAGCACCGCGCCGTTCCTGACCCCCCTGTTCTGCAACTCCCGAAGCCGCCGGTCGAGTATTTTCCCTGTTGCGTCCTGCAGCGACGAGTCGAGGGTCGTTAATAGACGACCGTTCACGAGAAGCCGGGAGGGAATGACGAGGCCCTGCACATAGCGGACGAAATGGCTGGCCTTGACCTCCATGGCAGGATACCGCACCGCCAGTTCAGCGCTCGCAACATCACGACGCTCCGCCTCGGAAATCACTCCGGCCTCCTTCATCTGCGCTGCGAGAAGGAGGAGAGGCCTGCGGATCTGTTCATCTCCACGGTGGAGGTCCATTCTCCCCGGCGCCCGGACCAGTACTGCCAGGGCAAGCATTTCGGCATTATTGAGGGTGTCGAGGTCCCGGTCGAAGTAGTAGCGCGCCGCCTGGACGACGCCGCGCCGCTGCCCCGAGTAAGGGACCTGGTTCAGGTAGCATTCCAGGATGGCGTCCTTGGCAAACCTCCTTTCCACTTCCCACGCCTCGATCCCTTCCAGCCAGCGGGCCCAGACGGTCCTCGGCCGGGGATGGAGGAGGCGCACCACCTGTTCGGTGATGGTGCTGGCCCCCCGGACCGCGCGCCATGCGGAAAGGTTCTGGCGCACGGCATTGAAACGGCCGAGCCAGTCAGCGCCACTGTGCCGGTAAAAACGCCTGTCTTCGGCGATGACGAAGGCAGTTTGCACGAGCTGCGGGATTTCATGCAGCGGCAGGTAGTCGTTGTAGTTCCAGTTGTTCTGATAGGTGACGGAAAGGGGAATGCCGTGCCGGTCCCGGACCTGCACCTTGCGGATCTCCTTCTGGTCGGGGATGAGGCTCTCCGGCAGGGGGCGGAGGTCGATTGCGGTCTTTATCCCGATTGCCGCCAGCAGGGCGAGCAGTGAGGTTGCGAGGAGCGCTCCCTTGCGGTGACGGGTGAAGGCGCTTTTTATCAGGATAAAAGGCTTCATATTCGTTAAACCTAAGCCGGACAAGCCGGAACCAAAAAATGTTTCACGCGGAGACGCGGAGAACGCGGAGTAAACCAGGTTCAGAACTTAAATGGCTTTAAGGTTAAACCATAATTCTTTTGTTTTTGGCTTTCTCCGCGTTCTCCGCGACTCCGCGTGAGGCCGGTTTTGCCGAAAGTGAAAGAGACACAATCTAAATCGTGTGAAAAGCAAGAGTAGAAGACAGTCTGTTTCCCCTTTGCGCTCTTAGCGTGCTTTGCGCGAAACAGGTTTAAGCATTCGTTGTTCAGGCATGGCGTCACACCCACACGATCCGGACCAGGTTCTCCACCCGGTGGAACTCCGGATCACCGGTCACAAGTTCGGCCTGGTGCTCGATGGCCGAAGCAAGGGCAAATGCGTCGGCGTAGGATATGGGATAGCGGGCCTTCAGCTCGGCGGCGCGGAAAATCAGTTCGTTGGGACAGGGAAGAATTTGCAGACCCATGCGCCGGATGTGGATGAATATCTCCAGTTTTTTCTCTTCGCCAAATCGGCGCTGGGTGAGGTAGATGATCTCACCCACGTTGATGGCGTTGATCAGGCAGGGGCTCTTCCGGCTTTCCGCTTCGCGCAGCAGGTCCCGGACCTTTTCTCCTCCCGCCTCTTTCTGGAAGAATCTGAGCAGGGCAAAGCTGTCAAAAAGAAGGCTATTCACCGGCGAAGTCCTTCTTTCGCATCTCCAGCAGTTCGTCGACAAGGGATGGCCCCCCCCGCAGCGTTCCCCACGCCTCTTCCACCGGGTCGGCCACCACCGGCGCAAGACAGATCAGGTCGCCATACTCGTATACATGAACGGATGCTCCCGGCCCCAGGTGGTGCCGCTTGCGAAGCTCCGCCGGGATCACCACCTGACCTTTTGTCGAAACCTTTGCCAATGCCTCCATGACCACCTCTCGTGTTTTACCTTTTAGTGATATTGTAAAACTGGCCCATGCAGTTGTCAAGCTCCCTATTCCACCCGAAGCCAGGCCGGGGCGCTCTTGCCGAATACGTCGGGATCGTACATCTCTTCCGCGTGTGTTGGCAGGACAATGAATTCGCCGGGGGCGATGGACTGCGCCACATAGGAGAGATGGTAGTTCCCTGCCGGCAGGTATTCCGAGTAGAAGCGCGCCGCATGGTGGCGGAGCTCCTTGTGATAGAAGTTCCCATACGAGAAGCCGAAGTCGATCCAGTCGTCATGGCGGAACCAGAACGAGCCTTTCGGCCGTTTCACCTCCCCCTTCTCCGCATCAATTGTCGAGGCGGTGGCCAGATCGCGGTTAACCGGCTCCACCCCGCCGGGGACGGGGTCGTCCACCACCACGAAGTTTCGCGCTGCCCGCAGCGACAGAAAGAGATCGACCCGGACCAGTTCCCCCACCCTGATCCGCATCGGCGAGGCGAGGAGGGTCCACTTGCCGTCCCGCTCGACACTGTATTCCCTACGTACTTCAATGCCGGCGTTTATCTCATCTTTGCGGACTTCCTTCGGGGCATAGAAGAGCCGCGCCGCATAGTAAAGCCTCCCTTTCCCCTCTTTATCGATCTTCACAACCCCCTGTTTCCCCGGATCATCCGGCCTTAAGCGCCGTTCGAACTCACCGGCCGGGTCGGTCAGGCTCTTGAATGCGGCTGCGCCGATCCGCTCCCCGTCAAAGCTGGCAATGACCGTCATGGCGGGTTTTTCCCGTTCGTAGATCCTCTTGTAGTCGATTAGGGAGTTCATGGCGAACATGTTCTCCTGGGTGTTCTCCCAGCGGTCGCGTTTTCCCCGGTCCTGGGTGATGGTCCGGACCAGCTTCCAGGGGATGTCCCTGACGAGCTTCTCGCCCTGCGGGGTTTCCCCGTAGGCGGCAAGGGCGCTCAAAACAACGGCGTTGTCGCGGATCGTGGAAGTGAGAATCTGGGCGAAGTCGCTATCCAGGGTCTCGGAGAAGATGTATTTTCCTCCCGTCTCGCTTGCCTGGTTGAGGATCATGGTGGCCGTCTCGCGCCGCATATCCTCTGTTCCCTTTACCTTGAGGAGCGCCAGGAGAAAGTGGGCCTTGCCGAAGAGGCTCATCTCCGGCTGGTGGCCGCGATAGCGCTTGAGGTCGCTGACTGTCACCTTGCCATGGGGGGCAAGGGCCGCAAGGGCCACGGCCCGGACGGTCGAGGCCATTCCCTTGGAGTAGAAGGAGGGCATCGTGTTATTTCGCAGGATATCCTGCAGATAGCCGTGGAGCCTTGTTTCCACCTGGGCCGGGACCTGATAGCCGTCGGCGTGGAGCCAGTTGAAGGCAAGCGCCGTATAGGCTGAGAGATAGGGGCTCACAAAGGTGTCGGAGGGGAGATAGAACGACATCCCCCCGTTCGGCGCCTGGTAGTCGGCGGCGAGCTTCAATGTTGCCTCGGGGAGAGCGGCGCTCTCCGGCCAGGTGAAGCCCTTGGGAAGATAATCCGCAAGTTTCCGGTAACGGGCCGCCATTACTCCCTTGCTGAGCTTCTGCTCCCAGCATCCGTAAGGGTATTCCGCCATGTAAACGAATGCCCCCTCCAGGTTCCCGATCACGGTCGGGGACGCGGAAACGGCCACCCGCCCCACATCGGTCCGGATACCGGCGGGAATCGCCACCTTCTCCGTCACCTCCTTGGCCGTCGTGGTGCCGTAGGTCGCAGCAGACTCCAGCGATTGCCGTTTCAGAACCGGCAGGATATATTCCACGGCGTCGCCGTCATCCTTGTCGAAGGCGCGGGCATGCAAAATTATCCGGCCGCTCCCGACTGCCTTAATAGGGAGCCGGACCGTGGTCCTGGCGTATGGTTTCGCCACTATCCGCTGGCTGGTCGAGACGCTCTCCCTTCCCCCGGCATCGAGGGAGCCCTTCGCCTCTATGGTGACATCGAGCGTCCGCTCCGCATCGGTGCGGTTCATCACGGAGAAACCGGCTTCGACGCTGTCCCCTTCGGTCAACTGGTTCGGCATGACCGGGCGGATCTCGATGGGACTGTTCACCTTGAACCCGCCGTCGCCCAGCCCCATCAGATCGCCCGACGTTACCGCCATGGCGAGGACCCGCCAGCCGGTCAGGTTGTCCGGCACCTGGAACTCCAGGTGCGCCTTGCCATATGTGTCCGTTTTCACGGAGGGGTTCCAGTAAGAGACAAACTTGAATGTGGAGCGCATGCTCAGGTCCGGTCCGCCGTCGCCGCCGGGGTTCGCCCCTTTTTTCTCGAATTTCTGCCTCCCCACCAGTTGCATGAGGATGTTGAAGTTCCTGATATCGAGGGGATCGAGGAAATAGAACCCCTTATAGACATCGAAATAATTTTTCCCTCCCTTGATCAGGTCGAAGACCGCCTCGTCGAGGACCGCCACGGCCAGTTCCATGGGCGGCTGCGGGCCGTTCGGATCACCCTGGCGCGGGTATGCCTTGAGATCTACGGCAACGGTGGCGCGTGGTTTGTACTCCTTCTTTTCCGGCGAGACCTGGACGATCAGCTCCTTGTAAGGGTCTTTGACGGGAACCGCTACGTATCCCATGCGGAATGACGGTTTGCCCAGATCGACCTGGTTCGCATCGAGGGGCTTTTGCACCCGGGGTGAAACGACGATGACCGACAGGTGGAAACCGGGGACGGCGTCGGGCTCGACCTTGTACTCTATGGTGGTGCTGTTGTCGGTCAGGGTCTCCACCCAGCTCTTCATCACCCCGTAGCGTTCGACGGTGACCAGCGCCTTGGCACCCGGGAAGGGGTTCTGCACGAGAAAGCGGGCCGTCTCACCGACATGGTACTCCTTCTTTTCCGGGATGATCCGCAGAGAATTGTTCGCCTCGCTCTCCCACACCATCTCGCCTTTCCCCGCGGTCCAGCGGCTTATGGTGCTCGAATGCGCCCTTCCCATGGTATCCGCGATGGTTGCCGTGATGCGGTGGAGACCTGGGTGTTCCGGCGTAAAGGCGCACTCCGCACCCTCTTGCGCCGAAACCAGGGTGCAATCGGCAACTTTTTCCCAAACCTCTTCAAAGTGTGTCAGATAGGCGTTGCCCGCCCCCTTTACCCGCGAGGCCACGGTCTTGCGGTATTCGACGAGGATATTCATCGCCGTGCCGGGCGCCACGTTCCCCTGTTCATCCACCACGATCGCCCGCACTTTTGCCGGCTCGCCGGCTTTGAGGAGCCAGTCGGACTGGGCAAGGCCGACATACCGGTCACGCCCGACAAAGGCGGCCGATGCCGTGTTCGCCACATATTTGCCGCGGTCGTCACGCACCGCGCTTTCCACCTCGATCTGTCCGTAGAGCACTTCGGTCGGCTCCAGGGTGAATTCGACTGCCAGGTCACCCTTCGCGCTTAATTCCGCCTCTCTTTGCATTATTTTTTGTTTCTCTCTCGACTCGTGGGTTACGGTGTCGAAGGTGAACCCCTTTATCCGGGGGTCGTCGGAAATGAACTGTTCCGCCTTAAGCAGGGCGGTTATCCGCGCCCGGGCCTGCGCATAGGGGCCGCCGGCGTGAAGCCGCGCTGCGGTCGATATCTTGACGTTCTCCCCGGCCCTGAAGAGTTTCGCGTTCAACTCCGTGGTCACCCGGAAAGGGGACGGGGTGAAGTCGCTTACCAAGACCTGCATCGGCTCCCATTCCCCCTTCTTGAAGCTCGCCTTGAGGACGAAGCGGTACCAGCCGACGGCGCCGTTCTTGGGGAGGGGAAATTCACCGTCATAGGCGCCGAATGTGGAGAGGGTGAGC
>JBGPID010000116.1:0-8290 GCA_041484725.1 Geobacteraceae bacterium
AGGTTGACATAGATAAGATTTATCGTGAAACGCCATTGGAAAAAATTCCCTGGTTAAAGGGTGCTCTGGAGCGCGTTATTTCACGCTTCAAATAAGTGAAGACGCCCCATCCGAGTTTATTCGCCTCGGAGCGCCGCGACTCAAGACCTTTGTGATTACAACTGTCTCCAAGTCCCTCCCCTCCGATAAAAGGTCCATTTTCTTGAGGAGAAGGTCTCCGATCGGTGCAGGTTCATTATTTTCTGTGGTAAAAACCTTCGCATCCCGGCCACTTTTCGAAAAAGGCTGACGCTGGCCCGGGGAGGCGCTCCTTCTTCCCCACCATGAGAACCCCTCCCGGCCTGAGGGCCTCCCACAGGCGGACCGCCGCTGCAAGGAGCCGCTCGCCCCGGTAATAGGTGAATGCCAGGTAGCGACAGAGCACGAGATCCATTCCGGACGGAAGCGGACCGCTCATAACGTTCCGTCGTTCGAGGCGCACCAGTTCCTTCACTTCACCGGCAAGACTCAAGAGCCCCTTTTCCCGCTTGAAGAAGCGGGCAAGGGTTTCGGGCGAAACTTCGCGCAGAGAACTACTGTCGTAGCGCGCGGCGCCGGCGCGCTCCAGGCTCGCCTCGTCGATATCGCTGGCAATTATCTCGATAGCGCTCCCCGGATGGGAGGGGGTGATGCTCTCCAGCCAGATCATCGCTAGCGTGTATGGCTCCTCTCCACAGCAGCAGCCCGCGCTCCAGGCCCTGAAGGCTCCCGCACCTGTTTTCCCTGCAAGGAGTGCCGGGAGGACTGTGTCTGCCAGGGTCCGCCACTGTTGCCGCTCGCGGAAGAAACGGCTAACCGTGACCCGCATCAGGTCGGTGAGGCCTGCAGCCTCTTCCGGGTCGGAACGGAGGAGGTCGAGGTAGGCATCGAAACCGTCGAGGCCGAGTTCCTTGATGCGGAGTTCGACCCTGTGGCGGGCCGAACGGCGCCGGTACTTGCGCCATGTAAGCCCTCCGAGGAGGGCCGCTTCCTGGAGAAACCGGTCAAAGGTCACCGCCTCGTCTCCCCCCTTCTGGATCGTTCCCTGCCGGCATCTCCCTTCCCGCAGATATCCCGTAACGGACAGAGGTCATGCCTTTCCTTCCGGCAGTAATCCTTGCCGAGCCGGACAAGCGCGGCTTCGAAATCGCAGAAGTCTCTCCCTGCCACCGGATGTTTCGACCAGAGGCTTTCGAGTGCCGCCAGCGGCTCCATCCCCCATACGACAAGCTCCAGGTGTCCGGAAGCAAGGAGCGCCGGCGGGGAGAGGGCCGGCCGCGCCTTCGGCCAGACGGTGCGGAGCTCCCGGAGGAAGATGGTCACCGTCACGTCGCCAATCCCCATGCCGAGCCCCTTGATGAGGCGCTCCAGGTCGGCGCTGTCCCGCGCCCGTTCGTGGAGGGCATTCAGGTCGCCGCCGTACGACCGGCTCAGGGCTTCCATGATCGCAAGAAGCCTGGTTGCGGTGGAGAAGTCGTAGCGGACGTACCCGCCCGCATCGAGTATGGAGACGAGACCGTCCCAGCCGGTGGCGAGGATGCGCTCCGGGGTCGCGACCCCGCGCCTTTCGAACTCGCGAAAGGTCCGCATGGCGATCTCCGTGGAAATCCGCGCACCGAAGAGCTTGGCTGCCAGAAACCACCTGAATATCTCCGCCGGATCGGCACCGGTCAGATCGATCTCCAGCTCCCGCGAGTATTTCCCGCCCACTGCGGCCAGCAACCTTTCGATGATCACGTTTGCCATACTGGAGATTATATCGCTTTGCCTGAATTTTTCCGCAATCTCCTGCCTGGCTGGAAATGCCTTGCAGAAAACATCAGGGGACAACGCCGGTGTTTTTAAGGTTTTTACGGGAGGAGAAACATCCTCCCGGATTTTCCCATGCAACAAAAATAACATGGGTTGCATTGGTCTTTTTCCACCTTCCTCCGCATCTATGGCCGTTTCTCCCCGACCGGCAATACTCTTTCCTGCAAATTTGTTGCACCCCGGATTCCGTTTCAGAACACTCGTAAAATTCAAACTCGTTATAATCATTGATAAATTTGCAGTTCCTCAATATGGGCACATCATTTGCTTTTCACTATTCTAAAATGCTGACAAAAAGGAAAGTTAGCAATGAATTAAGGACTTCACCATGACTGATACAAAAGAAGTGCTGGTTATGATGAAAGATGTGGCCAAGACGCGCATCCAGATGCTGAAGGATGGGGTGACTTTTCATGATGCCGCCAAAAGG
Organism: Geobacteraceae bacterium; assembly: GCA_041484725.1. Classification (GTDB taxonomy): domain Bacteria; phylum Desulfobacterota; class Desulfuromonadia; order Geobacterales; family Geobacteraceae; genus JBGQDJ01. The sequence goes on from JBGPID010000116.1 coordinate 2,261, forward strand.
GAGTATTATCTGCGGGAATATGAGAAAAAGTTGCGCGATATTGAGCAACTCATCCGGCGTTTGAATCTGAGACTGGTTTACAGCTGCAAAAACGAGCCGCAGATCGACAGAATTCAATAGTGTGTTGACCGGCTTTGAAATCTGACCCGGATTGGCAGTCAATCTGCCCCACGTAATTTAGAGTGCTCCAGTAAATCAATACATATAGAGATATCAGTTGGGGTACCCTCCAGATGGGGGTCACAATTGAATGCGGATTCACAGATATTTGTATTTTTTGATGGAGGAAAGAAATTCAAGTCCAGTGAATGATGAACTGTCCAGCAGAAACCGACCTTGGCCTCGAAGAGGTAGATGAGGAATATCTGCATTCCAAGCTTTTCGAACTTCTGAATATGGAGTTGAGTTGAGATGCAAGGACCTAACCGGACAACGCTCAGGTGGAGGTACTCTTATGCTAGATACGAGTGCTTTGCAGTAACAAACACTGCGGTTTTGTTGAAGATTACTATCTTGACGACCTGATAAGCAGGGGCGTAGTAGTAGCATTTTTTCGGCCAGGCCCAAACGAATGGGTCAACCCCCAACATGGCCAAATAAGAAAGAAAAACGGAGATTGGATATAAGGGACCGGAAAGAAGGGCGATAACCAAAGGGCCGTTTCCTGACACAAAAGACATACCACTCTGAAAATCTAAAGTCCGGTTAACTATTCTTATTGATGGATATGAGAAACTGCATTACGCCGGCGAGGTTGATCAGCCTTTTAAACAGGACATTCTTTTCCCGGACATCATGGGTTGACCTGAGTTTTTCCTTGAGATGTTGGTACTGTTCCTTGACAACTTCCAGCGGATTGATTTTCTTCATAACGGACCCCATAGTGCATAATGACCAAAGTTTATCGCTGGAAAATCGGGCTGTCAAGGAGTAGAAAATGGCTGATATCCTCATCCGGTCATTACGATTTTTCGGCATTTTCCAGCACCTTTTCCATCTCCAAAACCCTGAGGGTGATCTTCATGACCGAATCGGGGTTGAGGGAGATGGAGTCGATCCCCTCCCGGACAAGAAAGGCCGCAAATTCCGGGTAGTCGCTCGGGGCTTGACCGCAGATGCCACTGTGGCGCCGGTTGCGTTTCGCCCCCTCCATCACCTGGGCAATCAGCCGCATCACCCCCGGGTCCCGCTCGTCGAATACGTGAGCCACCAGGGCTGAATCCCTGTCGACCCCGAGGGTCAGCTGGGTGAGGTCGTTGGAGCCGATGGAAAAGCCGTCGAAGAGCCTGCTGAACTCGTCGATAAGGATGACGTTGTTGGGGATCTCGCACATGACGTAGATGTGCAGCCCGTTCTCCCCCCGCCTGAGTCCGTTCTTCTCCATCTCGGCGAGGACCTTTTCCCCTTCCCCCACCGTCCGGCAGAACGGTATCATCGGGATGACATTGATCAGCCCCATCTCCTCCCGGACCCGTTTCAGCGCCCGGCACTCCAGTGCAAACCCCTCCCGGTAGCGGTCGTCGTAATATCGGGAGGCGCCGCGGAAGCCGATCATCGGGTTCTCCTCCTCCGGCTCGAATGCCTTGCCGCCGATCAGACTGGCATACTCGTTGGTCTTGAAGTCGGAGAGCCGCACCACAACCGGCCTGGGGTAGAATGCTGCGGCGATGGTGCCGATCCCCCCGGCCAGCTGCTCGACGAAGTAGCTCTCCCGGTCCCGGAAACCGAATGTGAGACGCTCGATCTCCTGCCGCTCCGCCTCGTCCGCCACCCGCTCCGGGTGGACGAGCGCCATGGGATGGACCTTGATGTAGTTGGTGATGATGAACTCCATCCTGGCGAGTCCCACCCCGTCGTTGGGAATCTTGGCGAGGGCAAAGGCCTCCTCGGGGTTGCCGAGGTTCATCATGATCCTGGTCCGCGGCCGGGCCAGGTCGGTAAGGGAAACGCGTTCTACCCGGAAAGGGAGGCGACCGTCGTAGACCCTGCCGATCTCCCCTTCCGCGCAACTCACGGTGACCTCCCGGCCTGTCCCTATCTTTTCGGTGGCGTCGTTGGTCCCGACGATGGAAGGTATCCCCAGCTCCCGGCTGACAATGGCCGCGTGGCAGGTCCTCCCGCCCCGGTTGGTGACAACGGCCGACGCCTTCTTCATGATCGGTTCCCAGTCCGGCGTGGTGGTATCGGCCACCAGAATTTCTCCCGGCTGGAACTCTGCGAGCCTGTGAACGTCGGTGACGACGCGGGCGGGCCCTGCCCCGATCTTTTCCCCGACGCTCGTTCCGGATGCCAGAAGCTCTCCCTCTCCCTCCAAATGGTAGATCTCGAGAAAATCCATGGCTTTCTGTGATTGGACCGTTTCCGGCCGGGCCTGGACAATGAAGATCTCCCCGCTTCGACCGTCCTTCGCCCATTCGATATCCATGGGAAGGTCTCTGCCGGCCTTTTTCGAATAATGTTCCTCGATGAGCATCCCGTAACGGGCCAGCTCCAGAATCTCGTCGTCAGTGATGCAGTAAAGCCGGCGCTCGTTCTCCGGCACTTCCACGTTCCGGGTAAGGACCTGTGATGTGTCGCTTCCGTAGACCATCTTGATCTTCTTCTCGCCAAGCTTCTTGCTGATGATGGGACGGTGCCCCGTGTGCAGGGTTGGTTTGAAGACATAGAACTCATCCGGGTTTACCGCCCCCTGGACAATATTCTCTCCCAGTCCGTAGGAGCCATTGATGAGGACCACATCCCGGAAGCCGGTCTCCGTGTCGATGGTGAACATCACCCCGCTCGCCGCCTGGTCGGAGCGGACCATTTTCATTACACCGATGGAGAGGGCGACCTTGAAGTGGTCGAACCCCTGGTCGATCCGGTAGGAGATGGCCCGGTCGGTGAAGAGGGAGGCGAAACAGCGGCTGCAGGCATCGAGGAGCCGGCCGGTGCCGCGGATGTTGAGGTAGCTCTCCTGCTGGCCGGCAAAGGAGGCGGTGGGGAGATCCTCGGCGGTGGCGCTGCTCCTGACGGCCACGTCCGCATTCTCCCCGTACTCCTTACAGAGACTTTGGTAGGCGACAATGATCTCGGACGCCAGATCTTCCGGAAGGGGGGCCTGGTAAATCAGCTCGCGGAGCCGATGGCCCCTCCTGGCAAACTCATCGAGGTCGTTTTTATCGATCCCGATAAGGGTCGTTTCAATTTCCGGGAGTATCCCCGCGGATCTTACAAGGTAACGGTATGCCTCGGCTGTCACTGCAAAGCCGTTGGGAATATTCACTCCATGGGGGGTGAGTTCCCGGTACATCTCGCCGAGCGAGGCGTTCTTCCCCCCCACCAGCAGGACGTCGTCGATGGAAAGCTCGTTGAACCATCTGATGTATTGCGGTTTTTCTTCCATGTTTTTCTCCTTGGGCGGGGTTGGCCCGTTATCTGGCGCCGGAGCCCGCCTTAGACGACTCGCGCCTAAGTATATCCAGATAGTTAACTCACACCTGTTCCGGCGGGATTTTGTCGGGACGGCAGGCGGAGCGGTAATGGATCCCCGCCAGTTTCAGCCGTTCAGCTACGTTGCCGTAAAGGACCAGCTCCTCGGCCTCGATATCCGCCAGCTCCGGGGAGATCTCCGCAAGCCTCTTGCTGAGGGCGGCCACGTTCTCCGGAGAGGAAAAGCTCGTCATGACCGCGGGCTGAACCCTTACCCCCGCCCGATGGAGGTTTCCCACCGCCGTGAGCTGGAGGAGGAACCCTTCCGGAACCGCTCCGGTAAGCCGGGAGAACTCCTTCTCGCTGGTTCCTTTGAGACTCACCCGCACGTAGAGGTTTTCGAAACGGGCGAGAACTGCGGCGTAGGTTGCATCGTGACCGATGAGGATGCCGTTGGTTTCGAGGATAAAGAGGAGGTTGGAGGGGAGGTGTTCGAGGACCCCAACCAGGTGCTCCCGGCAGAGGGTCGGCTCGTGGCCGCTTATCCGCACCCGGTCGAAGTCGTTTTTGCGGGCGATTTTCGTGAGCCGCATCGCCACCTGTTCAGGAGTATAGAACTCCCCGATTGCCTGGCACCGGGCCAGCTCGTGCCACGACCAGCAGAAGATGCAGCGGAGGCAGCAACCGACGCAGTCGGCCGTGGCAATCCCACCGTAGAACCTGGCCGGCCGGAACCGGCGGTATTTCCTCCATTCCCCGCGGCAGACAATTTTTGCGGTTTCTTCCGCCTTTTGCACCGGATCGTACATGATATGAATTGTACCGGGTGTGACGGAGTTCGCAAGGGGGACTGATGATACTATGGAGCCGGAGATAGGGCTCTTTCGCCTCCTGATTTCCCCGCCACCGGCTCGTTCATCTTCCGCATGGCTGAGCCAATCTCCCGGCAAAAGGGCTCCTGCCGGTTAATGAGTTGGGCAAGAAACCGCTTCGCCGGTATAAAGGCTTCATGCTCCGCTTTGATCATGGCGATGAGCGTGCCGACAATCGGTGCGAACTCCGCTAACTGCTCGCGTACCGCACGTTCTTCAGTCATGGCGCGTCTCTTTTTGGGGAATTTGCCCGTTGCCCCGGTCATGCGGATGAAGTGTCGGAAACGTCATGGGTAGACAAAGTCAACTATACTACAAGAACGCTGACACGCAATAGATCCGGCAAAAGGCCTTCGACATTATTACGCTTGTACATCCGGCTTTTTGTGGGAAACTTTTTCGGTAAGGAAATTTCCGCCCTACGGAGGCGCTGACTGCCTTTCGACAAAAGCTGTGTTGTTTCCGGGTTGTCCCCGACGGGGCCAGGAGGGTACTCACATGGGAGTTTTACAACGGTTCGGGGAGATGTACCGTAAGTGGCGAAGGGGAGGGATCCCCCAGGAGATCTGCGAAGTGTGCGGTGGAGAGATGGATGTCGATCCCGAGAGCCGTGAGAGCCATTGCCCGGTCTGTGAAAACCCCGAGCGGTAGGAAGCAGCAAAACGTCTGCACAGAGGAGGATAACATATCGACTCAAGAAAGAACCGGAAAAGCGCCGGAAGAGTGACGTGCGTAGACGACAGATTTCTGCCTGGAATTGATTTCCCGGCAGGGGGTGAGATATGGTCATGATCATCGATGAGTATACTTTCGGCCGGATCAAGGTGGCGGGGAAGGAGTACATCTCTGATGTCATCATCTATCCCGACCGGGTGGAGTCATCCTGGTGGCGCGAGGATGGGCACCGGCTGGTTCCGGAGGATCTGGCGGACGTCCTTCTCGATCTGCCCGCGATCCTGGTGATCGGCACCGGTTACTCTGGCCGCATGGCGGTTCCCGCCGAGACCGTCGAGGATCTCCGTGGCCGGGGAATGCAGGTTTTCGTCGCCCGGACAGAAGAGGCGGTAGAGGACTTCAACCGGCTCCAGCAGGAAAACATCCGCGTGGTGGCCGCCCTGTACCTTACCTGTTAACATTGGCGAGACAGCGAAATGGAAAGCATGATCGAGGTTAAAGAGTTGACGGTCAGGATCGGGGAGAAAAGGATACTGCGGGAGGTAAACCTCCGGATCGCAAAAGGGGAGGCCGTTGTCCTTTTCGGCCCGAACGGCTGCGGCAAGACATCCCTTCTCAAGGCGATCATGGGTGGTGCGGAATACCGCGTAGAGTCCGGGAAGATACTCTTTGCCGGCAAAGATATCACGGGGCTACCCATGGATGAGCGCGCCCGGCTCGGGATCGGCATCGCCTTTCAGCGTCCACCCGCGGTCAGGGGGGTCAAGCTCGGGGATCTCCTCCGTATCTGTGGGGAGAAAAGCGGGAATCTCGCGGCGGATGAGATCCCAGGTCTTGCCCGGAAACTGCACCTGCACGATTTCCTCGAGAGGGACATCAACCTAGGTTTTTCCGGAGGTGAGATCAAGCGCTCCGAGCTGCTGCAACTCATCGGCCAGAACCCCACGTTCATCATGCTCGACGAACCCGACTCGGGGGTGGACCTGGTGAATATCCACCTCGTCGGCCAGGCGATTAACGCCCTCCTCGAAAAAGAGAAGGCAGCGGCAAAGAGGGAGAAGGCGGGTTTAAT
>JBGPID010000117.1:0-8280 GCA_041484725.1 Geobacteraceae bacterium
CAAAGCGTTTTTTGGCTTCAAAAAGCCAGGAATGCCAGCGTCGCCTGTCCCTGGCGAATTTCAGAAGAAATTCTTTTTTGTGGCAACGGTGGGTAATGTGCCACACCTGCCCAGGAATATGATGTCGGTTTGCTCTCGCCATTCTTAGAAGCCCTTTTTTGCCGGCAAAAACGTGGCTCTAAGGCCCAGAACAGGCCATTTCTTGCCCATTAAATACAACATTACAACTAGTTAGCTTGGTCCGACCCCAGCCCTTATTATCATCTTCCCCACGTTGAACCCAATCTGCCGCTTCTTCAGCTCGGGTTGCGCCATAAGGCTGCGGATGGCGTCGAATACCTCAATAAACTGTTTGTCGTGCCGGTCATACTTCTTCTCCAGCTCATCAAGCTTGCGGGCAAGCGCACGGTTGGAGGCGGACAGCTCGCGCATCTGCACAAAAGCCCGCATGATTGCGATGTTTACCAGCACGGCACGGTCGCTGTTGAGAACGCTGGAGAGCATGGCTACACTCTGCTCGGTGAAGGCAAAGACATTCGGCGCATGTTTGATTCCAGGACTTATCACAATTTGTGATAAGTTCCTGATCTCGTCTCGGGAAACAAGTCGGGTCAGGCTTGCAATGTTGCAATTTGGTGGCATGAGCTAACTTTGCAAGTTCGCAATCTTGAGCCCATTTCTGCCCCTCTTATATTACCCCTTTCCTCTTATTTATTCCCTATAACGTACTTCATTGTCACCTCCTTTTGTTTCATTCTCACTGTTGGGACATGGACAACATTAAGTTCATTACATTCTTCCCATTTTTCAAATAACTTATCAAACTCTTTTATCTTCTTTTTTTCTTCTTCTGTTTGGCTCGCCTTCTGCTTTAGTGTATCGATATCTTGCTTCTTTTTATCAACAGCTTCTGATAAAAAGCTACAGAGCTTGTTTAAATTGGCGATTCTGTTATTGAGATTGCTTAAATAGTCAGGACATATTTTATCAAATGTTGCATTCGTCTCATGCTTTGCGTTGCTTTCATAATCCAAACATTCTTGCGCTACGACATCCCCTGATGTCAGATATTTTTTGCATATTGAATAAAGTGGCGATTGATCATTGACTTTAACATCGTTAAGATAAGCAAAACAAAGCTGACCCTCATCATCGGTATTCAAAATATTCAATACTATCTCTTTGACGGCGTCAGACACAGCACTCATGTCTACTTTATTGTCCTGTTTAGCCTTATTCGTTCCTACAGCTGAAGTGTTGTCAGTGTCAGCCTTTGGCACGTCAGCCTTTGGCACGTCAGGCTTTGGCACGTCAGGCTTTGTTGTCTCAGGCTTTATAATAGTGCCAGCTACAGCTTGCATTGCTCCAGTTAGTTGCTCTATCCCTAGAAGTGCTACTGTATACTTTTGATAGCGGCGTAGCAGGATATCGTATTGAAGCGGATCTAATGCCCGGTTCATATATGCTTCACATATCCTATAATAAGAATCCCTGAGCAATTGGATGCTCTGCGTTCGAAGTCCGACGAACTGAGAAGACTCTGCAAACTGAGTGGCAAGCTCGACATTTACTTTACTCTGCACATCTACCTTAGCCCCAAGGGCAGCGGCATAGGCAGATAGCGCATCAGGACTTGGCTCGGCGCAAATAATATTTAAGTGGGTTTCGTTTCCATCATTTTTAAATAACTTGCGGTCCTGCGCGGAAACAATAATCGCACGCTGCTTAATATCAATTAGGGTACCTGTGCCGCTGTTTACATCGAAGTTACGGTGGATGCTGTTTGAATTTGCGCATCCGAAAAGCATCATACCCGGTAAAACCGCCACTATAATCGATGCCAGTCTCATTCGCTTTCCCTCCTTTTCTTTATATATATTTTTTTCGGCATAGTCTCTATGTTTAACTGCCTTCCGAAATGGAAACAGTCGGGTCGGGATTGCAATGTTACAAACTTGATGGCATGATCGATCTTCGCAAGTTTGCGATACAGACCTGTTTCACCTATTCGTCCGCTTTGAACATATCCCCTTCATCCTGTCTACGATTTTCTCTTTGAGCTTCACAAGCGTCTCAGGAAGTCCCGTGACTAGCACAGGCTCTTTCGGACAGACCTGGAATTCCGGCAAGAAGTTTTGATCTTTCGAATCAAGCACAGCTTTTCCCACAACAACGGCCTGCGCTTCGCTCAGGCGACCGGACACGTACTCGTGCATGGCAATGTCATACGCTGTCACGAATGATGTGCCGCCAGGCGGCAAAGCGCGCCCTGTGATCCGGTGAATATAAACGGCAAGCACCTGATTCCGCCTCGGGGCGGAAAAAGTTGTGTACGTCTCGGGGTCCTTCTCGGTATCGTCACCAATCAGGATGAAATTCGCCATGGATGTGCCGTATCTCTTGTTCATTTCCTTCGTCTTATACTTGAAGATATCTTTAAAGGTCTGTTTCGCGCTTCGCAGGGTCGAGTCGTGGTCAGGAAAGTGTGTGTCCTTCAAGAACTCATATACTTTGTGATCTAATAACACCCAAGAGCCGGATAGAAACCAAAGACGCTCAGCAGGAGAATTCTTGCCAAGCAGTTGCCGGTAAAGCTCCGGCATCCCGGCAAATTCCGCTTCACTGCCCACTGCGTTCCAAAAAGCATCACCTGGGTGAAGCACGTTGGTGATTTTCACCGTATCGTCAACATCGCTGATTATGATGAAGGAATCGTCTGCTCTTGCCAAGTTTGAGAAGACGCTAAATACAAAAAACAACATGGTCAAAATTCGGACCACTGTACAATAATTCGAGCCAGACTTATTTCCAATGCCGATTGGCATCAACTCCTCCATAAACAGAAAAGCCGCCGTCAGCACCAGGCTGACAAGGGCGGCTTGCCTATCTTCGAATCTTTCCCATCGGTTCGGAGTAACTCATTCGTCATCTCCAAAGAACTGTATAACTACGCCATCACATACACCTTTACAACCGCTAAGTCAATGTTAAAGGTAAGGATGAATTATGAATTATGAATTAATGAAAAAATCCAATCGGGAAGGCATTAGGGATCACGTCTCCCAATTCAAATTACTCCTTTCTTTAGAAAAAAAGGGTCATCCACCGGCCCGGTGCAATCCCACTATTATCTGCAGTAAGCTATCGAAACTATTTCTCATCCCCACCCTTGTACTGCTCCGCATGGTAGGAGCTGCGCACGTAGGGACCGCTCTCCACATGCTGGAACCCCATGGCGAGCGCCTCCTCCCGGTAGAAGTCGAAACGTTCCGGCCTGATGAAGGCCTGCACCGGGTAGTGCCTCTTGCTCGGCGCCAGGTACTGTCCCACGGAGAGATAGACGCACCCCGCCCGCCGCAGGTCGGCGAAGACCTGCAGCACCTCCGCTTCCGTCTCGCCGAGGCCGACCATGATCCCCGACTTGGTCTTGAGCCCCGGATCAAGCTCCCGGACGGTATCGAGAACGGCCAGGGAACGCTGGTAGTCGGCGCCGCTGCGGATCTGATAGAGGCGGGCGACGGTCTCCACGTTGTGGCCGATGATGTCCGGCCCTGCATCGACAACAGTGGCGATGCTCGCCCGATTGCCCTGGAAGTCGGGGATGAGGAGTTCGATCCGCGTGTCAGGGGAGTCCTCCCGGATTGCCGCCACCGTAGCGGCATAGAGGAGGGCCCCGCCGTCGGGGAGGTCGTCGCGGGTCGGGCTGGTGATTACCACATGGGAAAGGGCCAGGCGGGCAACGGCCTGCGCCACCCGGCCGGGCTCGTCCGGATCGGGCGGGAGCGGTGCCTCCTTGGTCACGTTGCAGAACGAGCAGAGGCGGGTGCAGCTTCGGCCCAGGATCAGGAAGGTCGCCTGGCGGTTCCTGAAGCACTCGGAGATGTTCGGGCAGATCGCCTCCCGGCAGACCGTGTGGAGCCGGTGGTCGCCCAGGAGTTTATCCATCTCCGCATGGGCGGCGGGATTGATCTTTTTCTGCAGCCAGTCGGGCTTGCGGGTCATTCGCATCTCATTACCTGTTCTCTACACCTTCCCAGACCCAGGAAGCCATTGAATGCTTGTGGGCGTCAAGCGAGTCGGCTGTTGCATCTTCCTCCCCGGTCAGGGAATCCTCCTCCAGGGCTACCGACATGGTCTCCGCGAAAGCCCGCGCCATCAGCTCCTTCAACTGATCATGAGCCATATCCACGCCCAGATCGCGCAGAGCTGTTGTAGCTTTTCCGATCCCTGCCAGGGGCCTGCCGAGGAATGCCGCGCCGAACTCGGCATGGTTGACAAGAGGTATGGAGCCGTGCTGGAAAATGACGTTTTTCAGCCGTCTCTGGGCGTTTCCGCCGATCTTTTTCCCTTCGATCAGGATATCGTAGCTCTCCCTCCCGGCAAAGCAGAATGCGCTCTTCACCCCCAGCCCGGCACCATCCGGACAGGATTCCATTGCGTAGCAGGGATCGAGCCCTAGTTTACCATAGAAGCGGACGAGAAAGGAGGTCAGCACCCGGAACGACTCCCTGATGGAAGCTGCCGGAGGGACATGGTGCGGGGCACATACGAGGGAGTAGGTGAGCTCATCGGCGTGGTAGATTACTCCGCCCCCGGTAACGCGGCGCACCACCGGCATGGCTGTTGCGCTGCACCGCTCCGCGTCGAGGATTTCGCGGGCATTCTGGAAACGCCCGAGCGAGAGGGCCGGCGGCTCCCAGCCGTAGATGCGGAACGCCGGCCGGGATTTTTCCGGATCGAAACATTTGAGAAGGGCCTCGTCAACGGCCATGTTGGAGCAGCCGTTAAGAGGCCCGGTATCGATGAAACGCCAGGGTATCATAAGTCCGTCGGCTTTATCCGGCAATCCGCTTCAGGAGCCAGGCCATGTTCTTACCGAGGTCCTTCATGGTCTGTACCCCTTCCTCGTCCTTTTCCACCTCGCCGATCTCGCGGCCGACCCCCACGTTCCAGTAGCTTGAACCGGGGATGATCATCTGGCCGATGAGAAAGAAGTGGTTGAGGGAGTCGAAGGCGTGGATCGCCCCGGCGCGCCGCACGGCGATGATTGCCGCCCCGGCCTTGCGCCGGAACATGTCGTTGTTGGCCCGCGCCACCATGCCGGAGCGGTCCATGAGGGCCTTGATTTCGCTGGTGATGTCGGCAAAATAGGTGGGAGAGGCAAGGATGATCCCGTCTGCCCCCTTCATCTTGTCGATGCAGTCATTGACGCAGTCGTCCTTCACGACGCAACTGCCGTCTTTCCGCTGCCAGCACTGAAAGCAGGCAACGCACCCCCTGATCCGCTCACCGGCCAGTTGCACCAGTTCGGTCTCTATACCTTCCTTTTCCAGCTCGGCAAAGGCATGCCGGACCAGGATGGCGGTATTGCCGTCTTTGCGGGCGCTCCCGCTGAATGCGATGACTTTCATGACGTTCTCACTCCGATAATGTTCAAGTAAATATCTAACCCTGAAAACGGCGGATATCACACGAAGCCACAAAGATCACAAAGGAAAACAACATATCAATTTAGCTTCACAAAAACATCAATTTGGTGAATGGTTCTTTCGACAAATCATCGACTTCTTTGTGTTCTTCGTGGCTTTGTGTGAGTCAACAGCTTTTCCCAGGCAAATGAAGAAAAGCGCTGGGCGCCTTCATTCCTTCAGGCCGTCTTCTCTGTCATTATTGCCCGTGCCAACGCTTCGGCTTGCTGCAGGTAGTGTTCAGGGACCTTGTCGACGGTTGCCGGACCTATCCCGCAGGCGCGGATCAGATGGCTCTCGGCAAAGCCGTACCACTTGAGGAATTTATCGTAACGGGGGTAAACGTCTTCAAACAATTTGGGGTCCGGGTTTCCCTGGGTGATGATGAAAACCAGTTTCTTGCCGGGGGGGAGACGGGATGGGTTTGGATTGGTGACATAATCAGGGACCAGATAGGAAAAGGTCCGGTCAATGAAACATTTGAGCTGGCCGGAGATATCCCCGTAATAGACCGGGGTCGCCAGCACCACGACGTCCGCCGCATGCACCGCTTCCAGCACCGCGGTCAGGTCGTCCTGCACTATGCAGCTGTCCAGGGTGGTCTTGCAGGCATAACAACCCTGGCAACCGCGGTAAGTCAGCCGGTTCAGCTCAAAGGCGCGGGTTTCGGCGCCCAGCCCGGCGGCGGTCGCCAGAAAGCGGCTGGCGAGAATCGAGCTGTTCCCACCGGTCCGGGGACTCCCAAGCAGACAGACGATCTTCATTGCATCTCCTCCTCTCTTCTCCGGGCAAGTTCTACTTTGTCACATTAGGTGCTTATGGTGTCAAGAGGGGGGCGGGGGGCTCACACTGAGAAAATAGTCAGCACCAACGCCATACGCCCGATTCGAGGATTGCCATAGATAGCAGCGGTTTTTGCTCGAACATTGCCATCATAAGATTGCATACTCTTTTCTCAGTGTGAGCCCCCCGCCCCCTTTAGGCCCTTTGGGTCCTCCCGGAGGCGCCGGTGGTATTGTTACAACGTAGAACTAGGCAAGACAGACATTCTGCTCCCGCGCCGCCTTCGTCTCGTCCAGTCGCGAGACCGGCATGGTGCGCGGCGCCTGGCGGAGCTCTTCCGGGTTCCGTTCGGCAATTTCCGCCGCCTCGATCATCGCCGCGATAAAGGCGTCCATGGTCTCTTTGCTCTCGGTCTCGGTCGGCTCGATCATGATCGCCTCTTTTACGTTGAGCGGGAAGTAGACCGTGGGGGGATGGAAGCCCCGGTCGATGAGGTACTTGGCGATGTCGATGGCATGCACCCCCTGTTTCAGCTGCCTGCTCGCGGAGAAGACACACTCGTGCATGCAGTGCTGGTCGTAGGGGAGATCGTAGTGGGATTTCAAGCGGGCAAGGATGTAGTTGGCGTTCAGGACCGCCTGCTCGCTCACCTGGATGAGACCTTCCCTTCCCAGCATCATGATGTAGCCGTAGGCCCTTACCATCACCCCGAAGTTGCCGAAAAATGAGGTGACCCGGCCGATGCTCTGGGGCCGGTCGCTTCCGCTCTGGAGACCATAGGTCCCCTTGGCCCGCAAGGCAATCCTCGGTGTCGGCAGGAACGGGATCAGCGCCCTCTTGACGCCGATCGGGCCGCTCCCGGGACCGCCGCCGCCATGGGGGGTGGCGAAGGTCTTGTGGAGGTTCAGGTGGATCACGTCGAAGCCGATATCGCCGGGACGGACGCGGCCCATGATGGCGTTCAGGTTGGCGCCGTCACAGTAGACAAGGGCGTCGCTCTTGTGGGCGATGTCGCAGATCTCCGCGACATGGGGGTTGAAGAGTCCGAGGGTGTTGGGGCAGGTCATCATCACCGCCGCCACCTCATCGTTCATCGCCGCCTTGAAGAGCTCCAGGTCCATGTCGCCGTAAGGGGCGGTCGGCACGGTGATGATCTCGTACCCCTGCATGGCGGCGGAGGCCGGGTTGGTGCCATGGGAGGAATCGGGGACGATGACGTATCTCTTCCGGTTCCCCTTTGCCCGGTGATAGGCGGCGATCAGCATGATGCCGGTCATCTCGCCGTGGGCGCCGGCCAGGGGGTGGGTGCATACCTCGGCCATGCCGGTGATCTCGGCCAGGAGTTTCCCCAGATCATCGAGCAGTTCCAGTGCGCCCTGGACCAGGCTGTCACCGCCCGGCAGGAATGCGGTCATCGGGTGGGCGGAGGCGAAGAGACCTGCCACGTTCTCCAGGGACTTGGGGTTGTACTTCATGGTGCATGAACCCAAAGGGTAGAAGTGTGTGTCCACCGAAAAGTTGCGCCGGGAGAGGTTGGTGTAATGACGCACCATGTCGAGCTCGCTCACCTCCGGGAGAAGAGGCGCTTCCCTGCGTAAAAGATTATCGGGGAGTGCCGGGGCCGGCGGTACATCGGAAGCCGGAAGCCTTGCCCCGCGCCGTCCGGGTCTCGATATTTCATAGATCATTTGCATGCTTGCCACTCCAGTTTATGGGCAAAGGTGTCGATTTCCGCCTTTGTCCGCTTCTCTGTTACGGTTACGGTCAGACAGTTACGCATCTCCGGATACCATTCCCCCAGCGGCACGCCGGAGGCGATCTTTTTCGCCAGGAGCCGCTCCACCACCGGCCCCGCTTCCTTGGGGAGCGCCAGGGTGAACTCGTTGAAGGTGGCGCCGGGATTGAGGATAGTGACCCCGGGGAGCTTGGCGAAAACCGACTTGGCGTACTCCGCCTTGTCGTAGTTGAGCCGGGCCAGCTCCGCGAACCCCTCGCGGCCCAGGCTTACGAGGAAGAACAACCCCCGCAG
>JBGPID010000118.1:0-8278 GCA_041484725.1 Geobacteraceae bacterium
CGAACAATTTCACGTCCAATACCTTTATTAGCCCCTGTAACAAGGGCGACCTTCTTGGGGTCCATTAGATGATTCTCCTATTTTATAAAATTGTCTCCCAGGCGTTAAATACATCTTAAATACATCGTGGACGCGCATAATTACTGATGCTACTATTTTACACTCCCTAAAAGGCTTGTCAATCAGGCAATTGCGTCAGATACGAAGCAAGATTCGAGGAATTAACCGGGAGAGATTAACCAGACTGTAGTAATGATTCCCTACACTCCTGTTACCAATTAGGGATTTTGCTTTGACCGAGGTTTTATAAAATAGGGCAAGGATAGTGAGAGGATGCAAAGAGATCTAATATATCTTATATAGTCATTGAATCCGATTTTAACATGCTTTCCGTCAACTGTGGTATATACCTCAGGGGAGAAAATCCCATTACAGGGCAAATATGGAAGCCGTTATTTTGACTTTCATATTTTAGATAAAGCGAGAGGAACTTTCTCAAATCCGAATCCGCTCGATCTCATCGAGCGAGACTTGGTCATTGCGGCGGTCATAGAGACCGGTTGTTCGGGTGGATTCATGGTTCGCCATCTGTTGCGCCACTTCAAGCATGCCGCCGTTGCGCAGGTATTCCGTGATACCCGTCGCGCGGAAGCTGTGGCAGCCGATCTTAGTAAGTATCTTCACACCCGCCGCGCGGCGCCGGATCATTCGGAAGGCATCCGCCTGGCTCATGGGATTGTCCGTCAGCTCTTTTGAGCGCCCGCGGGCCGTGCGAAAGAGGTAGCCTTTTCCATCCGCGGCAATCCCTGCACCTTTGATATAGGCTTCAAGGTACTCTTCCAGGCTATGGTGGCAGGGCATATCATGGCGCTTGCCTCCTTTTTCGTGGAGGCGCACCCAGGTGCGACGTCCCTGAATGTATACATCCTCTACCCGCATCTTTATCGCGGCTCCGATCCTTGCGAAGGTGTATACCATGAGGGCGACCAGGGCGCGATCGCGCAGGCCCACCAGCGAGGTAACATCGATCCCGGCCAGAAGTTCCCGTGCTTCGTCCACCGATAGCACCGGAGTTTTCCCTTTCCTGACCACGTGCTTCGGCCCCCGTACCGAGCTCGCCGGGTTGCTCGGCACAATCTGGCCGACAACCAGCCAGTCGAAGAGCATACGTATTGCGGCAAGCTTGAGTTTTACGGAAGGCGCGGCGATCTTTTCCTTAAGGCCCTCAATGTAGGAAGCGACATGCACCGGTCTGACCTGCGAAAGCTCGGAAATTCCCTGATCGGAACACCAGGCCGCAAACTCGCCGGTAGCGCGCGCGTAAGCTTTCCTTGTGTTCGGGTTTCGAATTTGCGCGGTGAAGAATTCAAGGATGCGCTCGGCCGTCTTCTCATCCGGCGCAAAGAGCGCCGGCAGCGCCCAATTATTTTGCTTTCCCAGGACGACCAAATTATCTGTCATGATCCCTGTCCCTCTCCTCTATTATTATGTATGATAACGTCCTTTATCATACATAATAATGACCTCAAAAACAAGCAATGATCTCATGAAAAGTATGAACTAATGATATCGGGTGTGCCTTTCATTTGACGCCCGCATACGTCTATCCAAGAGTAGTTCCGTCGCTGACGCCCAAAACCCGGCCTTCAAATTTCCTCTCTGACTGGCTTTGCCCAACTTGCCTATAACACTCCAAATATCGCTCGTAACATGTGAATCAGATTTCAATTTTGATTCTTCATCAGCGTTGAAGGATGACCCTCTTGAATCTTAAACAGCCTGATCTGACATAAATTGCAGGGGAACATGGGTCAGAGTTGGACGCCGATGGTGGGTCAAATCGCCATGCCGATCCACAAAGAATAAGGAGGAAAAAAGGAAACTACTGAATTTCGTGTATTCTGGCTCTTCATGAAAGGATGGAAAATTGTCGTCGGTCTAGCGAATACCTTTTGATTTACTTGCACTTGCAAACTCAGCCTTTAAAGAGAAAAAGGCCACTTTCCCAAGGAAAAGTGACCTTTTTGATTTTTGGCGTCCCCTACCGGATTTGAACCGGTGTCGCCGCCGTGAAAGGGCGGTGTCCTGGGCCGGGCTAGACGAAGGGGACTAGGAAACAATAGACTGAAAAATTTACTATACTTTCCGGAGTTAGTCAATTTATTTTTAATAGGCCCGTTAATTTCCTTCCTTGACACACCCCTTCTTTTTAGTGTAACTTAGTATGTCCCGCCGCACAAAGGGACATACTTTACATCGATGGCCCTTAAATCCCATGAAGATAACCGCAATTATTCCCGCCCGTTTTGCTTCCGTTCGTTTCGCAGGGAAGGTCCTTGCAGATATCATGGGCAAGCCGATGGTGCAGCATGTCTATGAGCGGACGGCAAAGGCCGCGATGGTCTCCGAGGTGATCGTAGCTACCGACGACGAGCGGGTTGCTGCTGCAGTCCGCACTTTCGGCGGCCGTGTGGAGATGACCGACAAGGGTCATGAAACAGGGACCGACCGGCTGGCTGAAGTGGCCGCCCGCCTCGATTCGGATATCATCGTCAACGTTCAGGGGGATGAGCCGCTCATAGAACCGGCCATGATTGACGAGGCGATCAAACCTCTCGTTGAGGACTCTTCAGTCCTGATGGGGACCCTCAAATCCCGTATCAAGACACTGCACGATTTCCTGAGCCAGAATGTCGTGAAGGTGGTAACCGACCGGGCTGGATTCGCCCTCTATTTCTCCCGCTCCCCCCTCCCCAATTTCCGCGACAAATGGAACGATCTGAAAGACGAGAAATTCGTTTCCGGCAAGATACTCTGTTACAGGCATGTGGGACTGTATGTCTACCGCCGGGATTTCCTCCTGCAGTATGCCCGGATGTCCCCCACTTTTCTGGAACTTGCGGAAAAGCTGGAACAGCTAAGGGTGCTGGAAAACGGCTACCGGATCAAGGTGGTGGAGACCGAGTTTGAGACCATCGGGGTGGATACCCCGGGAGACCTGGAGAAAGTAGTTGAAAGGCTGAAGGCTGAAGAGGCATTGTATATTAAACAATAGATTTTCCTTTAGTTCTTTGCCAGTTTCCACTATTCAGGAGTTTTGTTATGAAAACCAAATTTATTTTCGTGACCGGCGGCGTCGTCTCTTCCATCGGCAAGGGACTCTCTGCCGCTTCCCTGGGAGCACTTCTGGAAGCGCGGGGCTTAAGGGTCACCATGCAGAAGCTCGACCCGTACATTAATGTCGACCCCGGCACCATGTCCCCTTTCCAGCACGGCGAGGTCTTCGTCACCGACGACGGGGCCGAGACCGATCTGGACCTGGGGCATTACGAGCGATATACCAATGCCCGCCTTTCCAAGAAGAGCAATTTCACCACCGGCCAGGTCTATTTTTCCGTGATCGAAAAGGAACGGCGGGGCGATTACCTTGGGGGAACCGTGCAGGTCATCCCCCATATCACCGATGAGATCAAATCCAAGATCATGGACAACGCCAAGGGGAATGATGTTGCCATAGTCGAGATCGGCGGGACCGTGGGGGATATCGAGTCGCTCCCTTTTCTCGAGGCGATCCGTCAGTTCAAGGCGGACCGCGGCGCCGGCAATGTCCTTTACATCCACGTGACCCTGGTTCCGCATATCAAGTCTGCCGGCGAGATGAAGACCAAGCCGACCCAGCACTCGGTGAAGGAACTAAGGGAGATCGGCATCCAGCCCGATATCCTCCTCTGCCGCTGTGAGCGGGATCTTCCCCACGACATGAAGGCAAAGATAGCCCTCTTCTGCAACGTGGAAGAAAAGGCGGTCATCACCGCGAAGGATGCCGAACATATCTATGAGGTTCCGCTGGCGCTGCACCTGGAAGGGCTCGACGAGCAGGTGGTGGAGAAGCTCAACATCTGGACCAAGACCCCCGACCTGACCCCGTGGCAGGAGATGGTGGAAAAGCTGAAGAACCCGAGCAGGGGGGGGGTGCGCATCGCCATCGTCGGCAAGTATGTCAACCTGACCGAGTCGTACAAGTCCCTGGCCGAGGCGCTGACCCACGGCGGCATTGCCAATGACTGCAGGGTGCATCTCTCTTACCTCGATTCCGAGAAGATCGAGCAGGAGGGGATAGACGGGCTTCTTGAAGGTGTCGACGGGATTCTGGTGCCGGGGGGGTTCGGTGAGCGGGGGACCGAAGGGAAGATCAAGGCGATCGAATTCGCCCGGACCGGGGAAATCCCTTTTTTCGGTATCTGTCTCGGCATGCAGATGGCGGTTGTGGAGTTTGCCAGGAACGTCTGCGGTTTTATAGACGCCTTTTCCACCGAATTCAAACCGGACTGCGCGAACCCGGTCATCCATCTGATGGAGGGACAGAAAGGGGTCTCGCGCAAGGGTGGAACCATGCGTCTCGGCGCCTATCCCTGTACCCTGACCAAGGCTAGTCACGCCCAGAAGGCATACGGCGGCACCGAGATCTCCGAACGGCACCGCCATCGCTACGAATTCAACAATGCATACAGGGACAAGCTCGTTTCCTGCGGCCTGGTGCTTTCCGGCATGTACAAGGAAGGGGACCTGGTGGAGATGGTGGAGATCGCCGATCACCCCTGGTTTGTCTGCTGCCAGTTCCATCCCGAATTCAAATCCAAGCCCCTGAGCCCGCACCCCCTGTTCCGGGCGTTCATTGCTGCGGCGCTGGCGAACAAAAGGGCAAAGAGTGAA
Organism: Geobacteraceae bacterium; assembly: GCA_041484725.1. Lineage (GTDB taxonomy): Bacteria > Desulfobacterota > Desulfuromonadia > Geobacterales > Geobacteraceae > JBGQDJ01. Next base: position 4,714 of record JBGPID010000118.1, read on the forward strand.
GGGTGAGGGTTTCCGTGGTTAAAGAGATCGTTGTCGGCAACATAAAGATAGGGGGCAAGCGTCCGCTGGTCCTGATTGCCGGACCGTGCGTGATGGAGGACGAGAAGTCGACCCTGCGTTGCGCCGAACGGCTGATGACCATCACCAACGGCGTATCCGTCCCCCTGATATTCAAGGCATCCTTCGATAAGGCGAACCGTACCTCGCTTGCCTCCTACCGCGGCCCCGGCCTTACGGAAGGTTTACGCATCCTGGCCCGGGTGCGGGAAGCGCTCGGTGTCCCGGTCCTCTCCGACATCCATTCCATAGAGCAGATCAAACCTGCCGCCCAGGTGCTCGATGTCATCCAGATCCCGGCGTTTCTCTGCAGGCAGACCGATCTGCTGGTGGCGGCGGCAGAGAGCGGCCGGGTGATCAACATCAAGAAGGGACAGTTCATGGCCCCCTGGGACATGGGGAATGTGGCCGATAAGGTGCTTTCCACCGGCAATGACCGGATCATCCTGACGGAGCGGGGGGTGTCGTTCGGCTACAACAACCTGGTGGCCGACATGCGAAGTCTCCCCATCATGCGGGCAATGGGACATCCGGTGATTTTTGACGCCACTCACAGCGTCCAGCTTCCCGGCGGAAAGGGGGGCTCGTCCGGCGGCCAGCGGGAATTCATTGAATATCTTGCCCGGGCTGCCGTGGCGACGGGTATCGACGGGATCTTCATGGAGGTCCACGAAGATCCGGACAAGGCGCTTTGCGACGGACCCAACTCGGTCAGGCTCGATGACCTGCCGCTGCTTATGAAGAAACTGAAGGCGATAGACGCCATCGTCAAATAGGAGCTGGGGTCTGGGGACCCAAGACCGGCAAAGGCTCTGAGCTTTTACTGGTCACTGGTCACTGGTCACTGGTCACTGGTCTATTATGATTCTCGAAGAAGCAAGAAAAGTGATCCGGATCGAGGCGGAGGCGCTCCTGGCCCTGGCCGATTCCATCAACGGCGAGTTCGAGAGGGCAGTGGATCTGATCCTTGCTTCGCATGGCCGTGTGGTGGTGACCGGCATGGGAAAGTCGGGGCTGATCGGCCAGAAGATCGCCTCCACCATGGCTTCCACCGGCACACCCGCCTTTTTTCTTCATCCGGCTGAGGGGATACACGGCGACCTGGGGATGATCATGAAGGGGGATGTGGTTATCGCCCTCTCCAACAGCGGGGAAACCGAAGAGGTGCTCCGGATCCTCCCGGTCATCAAGCGCCTGGGGGCCTCCCTCATCGTCATGGCTGGCAATCCCGACTCGACCTTGAGCCGGACCGGTGATGTTTTCCTCGATATTTCCGTGAAGGAAGAGGCATGCCCGCTGGGACTGGCTCCCACCGCTTCGACCACCGCCACCCTGGCCATGGGCGACGCGCTTGCCGTGGCCCTGCTCTTGAAGCGCGGTTTCAGGGCAGAGGATTTTGCCCTCTTCCATCCCGGCGGTGCACTCGGGAAAAAGCTGATCCTCAGGGTCGAGGACCTCATGCATTCGGGCGCCGACATGCCGCTGGTGGCCTCAAACGCCCTGATGCGGGATGCGCTCTTCACCATCACCGCCAAAGGGCTCGGGATCACCGGTGTGACCGATGCGCATGGGGCAATGATCGGGGTGATAACAGACGGCGACCTGCGCCGGGCGCTGGAAAAGGGGATCGATATACTGAACAGCTCGGCAGGCGAACTCATGACCGCCAGGGGGAAGCGGATCAACCGATTGGAGCTGGCCGCCCGCGCCCTGCAACAGATGGAGCAGTTCTCCATCACCTCGCTGTTTGTCTTTGCGGATGATGAGGCGATGAGTCCGGTGGGGATCATCCACCTGCATGACCTGCTGAAGGCAGGAATAGCTTGAACTAAGCACGGTATTTCCAATGAACGATCGTCTCGCCAAAATAAAGCTCCTTCTCCTCGATGTGGACGGGGTGATGACCGATGGGCGGATCATTTATGATTCCAACGGGGTGGAGAGCAAGTTTTTCAACGTCAAGGATGGCCATGGCATCAAGATGGTGCAGCGGGCCGGGATCGAGGTAGGTATCATTTCCGGTCGCCAGTCCCAGGTGGCCGCCAACCGCGCCGCCGAGCTGGGGATTGTCCATGTTTATCAGAAGGCCCTGGACAAGATAACTCCTTATTTGGATATTCTGGGCAAGACAGGTCTAGACGACACCCAGGTCGCCTTCATGGGGGACGATATCGTCGACATCCCGGTCATGCGGCGGGTGGGGTTCGCCGCGGCACCCGCCGATGCGGTGGAAGAGGTCATTCCCCACGTCCATTTCGTCACGAAAAACGGTGGCGGTTGGGGGGCGGTGCGGGAAGTCTGCGACCTCCTCCTGAAAGGTCAAGGCGCCTGGGAAACCGCCACCGCCCGGTATTTTTTGTAAGCCAGTAAGTCTTCTGCTTATCCTTGATTCATCGAACAGCTCTTTTATCCATTTCTCTTCACAGCCCTTCCAATCAAGTTCTAATGATTCATTCGGAATTTATCTTCAATCACTTCTTTCGTTTCTGTTTCGTCACTCGGCCAGAGGTGGTCGGGAACATGGTCTGCCCCCACTATCCGGAATAGGCAGTATCTTGCACACCCGTATTTGTCCGATTCACAGTAGCTATTCATCACAATCCAGGCAGGTACTGGTTCTGCTTTGATTACTTTTTGTATAAAAACGCACTTTTCGTAATATTCACAAGTCATTTTAATACTCTTTTGATCTGTCGCTAAGCGCAAAATCACGGCAGTCGGGGTGTTTGCAGAAATTTTTGTAGCCAAATCCAAGTGCGTAAGGACAATAAAAAATGGTATCTTCATGATCCATCTGGCATTCCCAAAAATCATCAAAAAAATGCCTGGTTTTGCAAACATCCGTTTTCGGGTGCTTGAATGGTGCATTCATATTGATTTTAGCCAATCCTTCCGTAATCGGGACACCTGGCCATTGATCAAGCTTAAGGGTCCGTAAAGGTTCTGATTTCATATTGCTCCTTTGTGACGGGTGTAAAGAAAGCACAGTTTCAGAATGAATGGATACCATTTCTGATTATCAAGGATCATGCCAATAAAACATCGCCTAATTACGCTATGTTACGGTTTACCTGGGAGGAATGCTATTACTGGAATTGTAAACTAAGTTTACAGCCAAAAGGCGGGAAGTAGGTGCAAAGGCAAGACTGATGGGGCTTTGCGGAGTTGTAAACTAAGTTTACATCTGTAAACTTAGTTTACAAGAGTATGGAAACGCCAGTTGAAACTTTGAGGTGTCACAGACCATGGTATTTTTTGTCTCACGCCGTAACTCCTCCTGTGTCCTTATTATCTTAAATATAGGCACTATGCCAAGCCTAAGGGCGTGATTTACCGCGGCCATCTTCAATCTTCATGCCAAATCTTTCATTGCCCGCCAGAAAGCACTTTACACCCTTTTTTTAAGATGCTATACTTTGCTCGAAATTATGACAAAGTCTAATAAAATCAGGCAGCTTCTCGCTTTATTTGTCGTTGTTGCAAGCCTTTCCCTTACTGCGGCTATCGC
>JBGPID010000119.1:0-8238 GCA_041484725.1 Geobacteraceae bacterium
AAAGTGCTCGGACATCCGATAAGGCTGAAAATAGTTGCCGGACTCTGCAATCAGGAATGCAACGTCAAGCATATCTGGGAATGCCTTGGTCTCCCCCAGGCCACTGTATCTCAGCACCTTGCCCTGCTGAAGAACAAGGGAGTCATCGAAGGCAAGCGGGATGGGGTTGAAGTGCATTACAGCGTAGCTCATCCCATGGTAAGAAAAATCATCGACATTCTTTTATAAAGCCGACTGCACCCGGCAGACAACCCTCCTCTCGGAGGGTTTTTTATTTAGTGTCCATCCGGAAACTCCGGATGAGACACTATTGGTTTCCATTCGGAAACTATTTAAGGAAAGCTCAAGGAGTGATAATGGTAAAGATCGTACTGGGGCGGGGCGAAGACAAACGGATACGGGCCGGACATCCATGGATTTTCAGCAACGAAATCAGGGAGATATCGGGAGAAAAGAACCCTGGGGAAGTTGCTGAAATATTCGACGCAGGCGGAGCCTTTGTGGGAACCGGTTACTACAATCCACGCACGCTGATTGCAGCGCGGCTCCTGGCTCGAACACGGGTTGATATAGATACCGCCGACTTTTATCGGGAACGGATCGCGCGGGCCGTTGCCTACCGGCATCTTCTCTATCCGGGCATGGCGACGTTCCGGGCGGTTTACGGAGAAGGGGATTTCCTGCCGGGGCTGGTGGTGGACAAGTATGGCGACTATCTGTCTGTGCAATTTCTTACCTGCGGCATGGATATGAGAAGAGAAGTGATTACCGGCGTGCTGCTGGAACTTTTCGCTCCGAAAGGAATAGTAGTCCGAAACGATACTGCGGTGCGTCTCCTTGAGGGGCTCGATGAAAAGGTGGAAATAATCCATGGTGATCTGCCGGAGGATCTGGAGATTGAGGAACACTCCCTCCGTTTTAGGGTTGACCTGCTGCACGGACAGAAAACCGGCCATTTCCTCGACCAGAAGGAGAATCACCTGCTGCTGATGGAGAGGGTAAAAGACAAGGATGTCCTCGACTGTTTCTCTTACTCCGGTAGTTGGGGCATCCACGCCGCCTTCTTCGGCGCGGCCAGGGTTATTTGTGTCGATTCATCGGAACGGGCCGTCGCCCTGGCCAGGGAGAATGCGGCCGTGAACGGTTTTGCCGACATTGTGGAATGCGAAGCGGTGGATGCCTTTGATCGGCTGCAAAGTCTAAAGGGCGAAGGGAAGAGATTCGACGTTGTAGTGCTCGATCCGCCGGCATTCGTGAAAAACAGAAAGGTGCTGAAAGAAGCACTGAATGGTTACTTCACCATCAATCGCCGCGCCATGGAGCTGCTCCGGCCTGGCGGATACCTTATCACCAGCTCCTGCTCATACCACTTGGAGAGGGAGATGTTCCGCGAGCTTCTGGCGAATGCGGCACAAAAGGCAAGGCGGGAGATGCGCCTGATCGAGGTCCGTTCCCAGGCCCCGGATCATCCGGTACTTCTCGCCGTGCCGGAGACCGAATATCTCAAGTGCTTCGTACTGCAGGCGGTTTGAAAATCAGGTAGAGGAAAAGGTAGAGGTAAAGAAAACCCATTGGATTAGAGATTTTCACTTTACCTTTACCTCAACCTTTACCTGTTTTACAAGCCTTTCCGTAGATCACCTCGTAGGTGGCGGGAATGAGGCCATCCACGGAATAGTGTCGCCGGTAGATTTCCATCATCTCCAGCATTAGCCGCCGCTCAGCGAAGCCGCGGTGACCTGCCGGAGCGGCGTTACCGGCGCCTATCCGCTTGAGCGACCGTAACAGTGCCGGGACATCCGGATGGTACTCAACCTCCAACTCAGCGGTGATCTGCGAAACGGTGAAGCCGGCCCGTTCGAGCGCCGCCTCGACCACAGGCGAGACATGGAAGGTATGGGTCCGCTCTTCCGGGCCGAGACCCGCCCTCTCCCATGCGCTCCGGTAGGATGTGCGCAACTCGAATAGGGTCCGCTCACCGAAAAGGGCAAATACGAAACACCCCTCCGGCGCCAGCACCCGGAACGCCTCGGCGAATACCCGATCGAGGCTCTCCAGCCACTGGAAGGTGGAGGTTGAGACGACGAGATCAAAGGCATTCTCCCGGAAGGGAAGCGCTTCGGCATCAGCTGTCATGAATCTGACTGATGCGTTCGCCGCGAGATTGGCCCGGGCCTTGAGGCTCATCCCGAACGCCAGGTCAAGGCCGATGAGTTCAGCTTCCGGATAGAGCCCGGCCAGTTTTCTCAACAACATGCCGGTGCCTGAGCCGATATCGAGCACCCGCCGCGGTGTGTCCGGCCAGACACGCAAAAACCCGGCAAAACTGGCAACCACCCGCTTTTGGACGCGGGCGTAAGCATCGTACTCTACTGCGTGCCGATCAAAGGAACGCTTTACCCTGTTCCGGTCAATCCCGACCATAAACTTCTTCCTGGAGGAATTTCCTCAAGATGGCGTTGAACTCATCCGGTCGCGACAGAAACGGCGCATGTCCAGCCCCATCAAGCATGACCAGCCGCGCATCCGGCAACCGCTCAGCCAGGTAGCGGGCGGCGCCCGGCGGACAGATGGTGTCGGCACTGCCATGTATAAGGAGCACCGGCAGGCGGATCTCAGGCAGGATTGCCCGGAGGTCTGCTGAAGCAAGAATGTTTAGTGTGGCTTGGGCCACCGCAGGCTTTGGCAGATGCCCCGCCATGACGATCTCACGGGCAATGAGGTTTTCCTGCTCACGGGAAAGCTCTTCCGCAGCGAACATCCCCCGGAAAAACTCTCCCATCGTCCCGGTGAAGTTCCTTCTCAAACGGAGCCCGATTCCCCTGAGCTCGGTTGCGGGAAGCCCCCAGGGATGGCCATCCGTGGCGGTAAAACGCGGCGTCGCACCGACCAGGACAAGGCTGGCAAGCCGCTCCTGCAACTTCGGAAAGGCGGCAAGGGCCACCTGGGAGCCGAGGGACCAGCCGAGGAGAACCGCGTTCGTAAGTTCGAGGCGCTCGAACAGTGCAACAACGTCGCCCGCAAGGTTTTCCAGAAGATAACCAGCAGCGGGCGCGCTTGAGCGGCCGTGGCCGCGCAGGTCGGGGATGATGAGTCGGCAGCTGGCGGCCAACTCCTTTTGAAAACGCCACACCCGGCTCGACATCGACCAGCCGTGCAGCATGACGAGCGGACATCCCTGGCCGGTTTCCTCGTAATAGATCTCAACTCCGGCGGATGTTTTGATAAAAGACATCGCTGATCCTTAGACCAATCTTACAATCAAAAACTTTTTCAACAACGAAGGTCACTAATAACACGAAGAAAAACAATAAAGGTATTAATTCGTGCCATACGTGTGATTCGTTGTTAAATGGGTTTGGAGGTTGATCTTTTTGTGACTACCCCCAGCCTCTTCCCGATCCTCTTGATGGTTTCCGCGGCCCACGCCAACTCCTCCATTGTGTGGGTCGCCATGACGGTGCAGCGCAGGCGGCAACTGCCGGCGGGCACGGTCGGGGGCCTGATCCCCTGGACAAATATCCCCTCCGCGAGCAACTGCCGGGAGAACTCCATGGTTGGTCCGGCATCGCCGACAAACACTGGAATGATCTGGGTTTCGCTAGCCATGGTGGAAAAGCCGGCCTCCTGCAGGACACTCCTGAACAGGTCGGTATTATCCGTCACCCTTTTCCGCAAACGCGCCCCTTCCTCTGAATCGACCAGGCCGAGCGCGACAAGGGAGGCGGCCAGCACCGCAGGGGGTAGTGCAGTTGAAAAAATGAAGCTGCGCGCCCGGTTGACCAGGTAATCCACTATCTCCCGGGATGCGGCGATATACGCGCCGAAGCTCCCCAGGGCCTTGCCGAAGGTCCCCATTTGGATGTCGATCTCCGCCATGACGTTGAACAGCTCGGCGCTCCCCCTCCCGGTTTCGCCCAGCACCCCGGTCCCGTGGGCATCGTCCACCATCAGCAGGGCACCAAATTCTTTCTTGAGTTTCACGAGATCGGCAAGGCTTGCCAGGTCGCCATCCATGCTGAATACCCCGTCGCTCACGATCAGGCGCCGACCGGCGGGTTCCGTCCCGGTCAAAAGCCGGCGCAGGTAAGCGACATCGTTGTGCGGATAGCGGACAAGGCGCGCCCTGGAGAGTAGTGCGCCATCGACTATGCTCGCGTGGTTCAGCCGGTCGGAGAAGATGACGTCTCCTTTGCCTACAATGGCCGGGATGACGCCGGTGTTGGCCGCGTAACCGGAGTTGAATAATAGTGCCGCTTCCATCCGTTTGAATGCGGCGATACGCGCTTCCAGCGCCTCATGCAGCTCCATGTTACCGGAAACCAGGCGGGACGCGCCGCTCCCCGTCCCATAACGCTCCACGGCACGGATCGCCGCCTCCTTCAAAACGGGGTGGTCGGCCAGCCCCAGATAATTGTTGGAGCAGAGGAGGAGCACCTCGCGGCCGTCCAGGATGACCCGGCTCGACTGTTCCCCCTGCACAAGCCGCATGCTTCGCAACAGCCCTTGAGATCGCAAGGTTTCAAGTTCTCTGTAATATGTCCCCAATCATCACTCCTTATTATTTAACCCAACCACCTGCTCATTTTTTACCCACAACGAAAGAATTCAGATGAAAACTTGGCGGCGAGGTGAAAGCAACCGAGGCAATTTTTCTATGTTGAGGAGTTTTCAAGGAGCCAACGAAGGCTGCTCTGAATTATGGAGTTCTGTATAGCACAGATTCTTCCTAGTCGTCAACTTATCTTGCCCGGCTGGTTGACAACTCCGCCATAAATTTTACCCCCTTTTGTCTTCGTGCCGCAGTTCGATCACCGTGACCTCCGGTGGAGCCAGGAAGCGAATCGGCGGACCCCAGGTGCCGGTCCCTCTGCTCACGTAAAGTGCGGATTTCCGGGGAAAGATCGAATAGCCCATCTTCACTGGATAAAAGAGGTGGGTCAGCATATTGAAGGGGAATATCTGCCCCTTGTGGACATGACCCGACAATTGCAGGTCGAAGAGGCCGAGGCTTTTCTGTTCTATGGCAGGACGATGTTTGAGAAAGAGGGTGAAGTTTTCATGGGGCAACCCCTCAAGCAGAGTCCTTTCCGAAACCGGCGATCCGTGGCCGACTCTCTTGATCACTGGGTCATCAATACCAACGATATTTATCAACTCACCAACTGTTACACCTTCATTCCGCAGCACTCTGAAACCCGCCTGTTCAGTGAAGGCGAGCGCCTGCTTGATGCCTGCGTAAATTTCGTGATTCCCGGTCACGGCATATTTGCCGTATCTCGGCTTGATATCATCCAGAAGTTCAGCCAGACCGGTCATCCGGTTGATCTCCCCATCTACCAGGTCGCCGGTGGATACCAGGATATCCGGAGAGGCCGCCTTGACCTTTTCGATGATCCTTGACAGCCGCTCTTTCCTGACGATCAGCCCCAGATGCACATCGGAAATCTGGACGATGGTCAGCTTGCCGACAGTCGCGGGAATTTTCGATGTTGCAATTACCAGCCGCTCGGTCTTTATATCCAGTGCCTCGAAATAACCATAACCAGCTGTAACTATTCCCCACGCAAAAGGGAGGGCCAGGGCGACACGCTTCGACAGAAAGAAAGATCCAAAATCCCTGTGGGAGAGAAATCCGACTCCATGGAGAAACCCATGGTAAATATCTATGGCCAGTGAAGCGGAAAAGAAGAGAAAGAGGAATCCCATCCAGAGGTAACCTGTATAGGCGGTCAAGCGCGCGGAAGCTTCCATTCCCTGCTTTTCCAGTATCCTGACCAGCACCGGCGCAAATACCATGAGCAGCATAAAGAGCGCCAGACAGAGGGCTGATAATGTTCCAAGGGATAGCGCCGCCTTTACTTTAAGGAAAAAATAGAGGTGGGTACCGCCATAGATGAGGAAAAATGTCAGTAGAAAAAGGCTCATTCCCACTCCATCATCAGTTACAGCAGATTTCTTTATAATCTACCATAAACAGAGTTTACATGCGAGGGTGCAGGTGCTATATAGATATCCATGAAGCCCCGTATTTTTGTCATTCCCGATATTCATGGCTGTGCCCTGACCTTCCACCGTCTGCTGGAAATTGTTATCCGGCCGCTGAAGAGCGACAGTGTTTACCTTCTGGGTGATACCATAGATCGCGGACCGCGCAGCAGGGAAGTACTGGATACAATCCGCCGGCTTCAGGTGGAAGGGTATGGCATCCATTCCGTGCTTGGAAACCATGAAGAGATGTTCCTCGCCTCCTGCCGCGACAGGAACTACTTCCGCATCTGGATGCTCAACGGCGGCGGTGAAACCCTCAGAAGCTTCGGCGTGGAGGACCCCTGTGAGATCCCCCTGACGTATCGAAGATTCATCGAAAAGTTTCCTCACTTTATCGCCCTTGAAGAGTTTATCCTGGTCCATGGCGGCCTCAATTTCAATATCCCCGATCCCTTGGCGGACAAGGAAGCCATGCTCTGGAGCCGCGAGCGGGAAGTCGTCAAAGGGCTCATCGGCGGGAGGAGACTGATCGGTGGCCATACCCCCCTGGATCTGACAGAAATAAGACGAAGCCTCACAACAGATCGGATCATGCTTGACAACGGTTGCGTCTACATGGGAGTCCCGGGCCTGGGGAGTCTCACCGCTCTGGAGTTGAATTCGATGACCCTTTTTTCCCAGAAAAATATAGATATGTGACAGGGTAATAAATGAAGCACTACCGTAAGGAACTCTGGTTCGAGACAAAACAACGGCGGCAACTGATCAACATTACTTCCACCGTCCAGGAATGTCTGCGCGAAAGCATGGTCATGGAAGGCCTGCTGCTCTGCAATGCCATGCACATCACCGCCAGTGTCTTCATCAACGACGATGAGCCTGGGCTGCACAATGACTTCGATGTCTGGTTGGAAAAACTCGCCCCGGAAAAGCCGTATTCCCAGTATCGCCACAATGGCTATGAGGACAATGCCGACGCCCATCTGAAACGGACCATCATGGGGAGGGAGGTGATTGTGGCGGTAACGGCGGGGAAGCTGGACCTGGGACCCTGGGAGCAGATATTCTATGGTGAATTCGACGGTATGCGGAAGAAACGGGTGCTGGTGAAGATCATCGGAGAGTAAAAAACCCCGTTTCTATTGAAGCGGGGTCTCCAGATAACAAACTCAGAGGAGATCTGTTTGCCTAGATTGTGACCCATGCGCTGCCGCAAATATACTTCGGCAAGGTTCATCAGCGAGAAATCCGCTTTGTCACATGGTTGCCTTTATCGCAATCTCCTTGGCGTGCCAGGCGATGTTTCTGATGCAATCGAGCATGGTGATGTATATGGATGAGGAGACGGGAAGGCAGAGACCTTCGATGAGCCGTTCCTCGTGCTGCGTTGCATATTCGGTGCAGGTCTTCACCAGGTTGGCCTCGGACTCCTCCACGTAAGAGTTGAGGATCGTATTTTCACAGAAGAGGAGGTCGTTTGCCGACATGATGATCTCCTTCAGGCGCTGCAGGAGAAAGGTAGTCTCGGTGATCGCCCGCTCGCTGAAGAGGATATTATCCTTCACCTTTTTGGCTATCTTTTCCGCCAGTGAATCGATGTTCTCCGCAATCCTGAGGATATGCTGCGGAACCAGAACGTACTGTTTCATCTCTCCGCTCTGTTTAGCCGCTTCCGTGACCTTGACGGCAAGCTCGACCTCTGCTTTCCGTATTTCTGCGACCTTTTCGCGGCATTCCTTCAACTGGTCAAGCGAATTATTAATGAACGCCACCTGCAGCAATGACAGGCTGGCATCCACCTTATGACCTAATCCGCTCATTTCCTTAATCAGCTCATGGACCTGGCTTTTCATAGTATCCCTCCCTTTAACATGGATTTCGATCCTCAACGCCAAGTCGCTTTACCTGAAGTCGTTGCGGGATTGCTTTTGCGGAGAGTAAGTATATCATCCGGGATTTTCCGAAGTCAATTATATTTTTCAAATAATAATTGGACTTCAATATGTGATATAAAGTTTATCAACGAATTGACCTTAGTCAACTCAATTCAACTCCAAATCCCCATGCAAAACGCCCCACCACTCTTTCAAGTGATGGGGCGTTTCAATTAAATTCCCGGCGGCGACCTACTCTCCCACACAGTTACCCATGCAGTACCATCGGCCCTGAGGGGCTTAACTTCCGTGTTCGGGATGGGAACGGGTGTGACCCCCTCGGCATAGCCACCGAGAAACTCTCTGTGACTTC
>JBGPID010000120.1:0-8205 GCA_041484725.1 Geobacteraceae bacterium
AAAAAAGAACAGGGAAAAGATTCCGAGTATTATGTAAAGTATGGTGAGGCCGTAAACCCTGGCGAGCTTGCGCCGCTCCAGAAGTAACAGGAATGGATCAAGGAGGTAGGCGATGACAAAGGCTAAGAGAAAACAGGAAAAGGTATGGCGGATGGTATAAATTGCGGCGATGAGTGCAAATGTGATTAGGACTGCCGGGAGCAGTCGGTTTCCAACCTGTTGGTTTGACGTCATAGTGCTCTCTTGGGGCGAAGCCGGCAAATGCGCCTTTTCGCGAAAATGATTTTTTCTAGCACGACCCTCCGAATGGGAAAATATCGTTCTCCTCAAGCCAGCGCTGCACCCGGTCGTTGGTCAGCACATCCTTCAACGCCGAAAGACGCTCATAATCGTCGGGGTAAAACGCCAGGATATCGTCAAGACGGCCATATGCGCGTTTGCCGACGAAAGCCCTTTCCAGGAGATTCCGCAGATTCGCGTTCGTCACCCCCTTGATAAACTCAAGGAGCAGGAGCCTTTCCTTTTCATAATCGAATCCGGGCACTTCCAGGAATTGATCGGTGTTCTCCTCCATCTCTTCCCAGAAGGTTTCATCCTCATAATCGACCGGAACAAAGAATATCTCGCCGGTATTCCTGTCCAGAAAATAGACAATATCCGGATCGGTATTTTCGAAGGCTTCCACAAGGTCTTCCCAGGCTATTTCCACTTCCCGCATTACTCCCATCAAAAACCCTTAAAAGGCAGGTTGAGGTTTAGGTAAAGGTAGAAAAATACCGAAAACACGGTCTTTTCGTTTTCTTTATCTCAACCTTTACCTTTACCTGCTTTTCCGTTATAGTGCGGTCATGCGCAAGGTATTTATCGCAGATGCCCATCTGACATGCGAAACCGATGAAAACTATCGGCTCCTACTCAATTTCCTGGCCGAACTGCCGGGAAACACCGACACTCTGTTCATCCTGGGCGACCTGTTCGAGTTCTGGATCGGTTACCCTGAGGTCCACTTCACCCACTACTTGCCGATACTTGAACAGCTCCGGCGTCTGCACGATAAAAAGGTCGAGATCGTCTATCTGGAAGGGAACCATGATTTTCATATGGGTCCGTTTTTCCAGGAAACCCTCAAGGCCCGCATATTCAGCGGACCAGCCATTTTTGACCTGGATGGTAAAAAAGTGTATCTCTGCCATGGCGATCAGGTTAACAAGGCCGACTATGGATACCGGCTGCTCCGGTCTCTATTGCACAACCAAGCTATCGGGGCTGTCATCCCGCTGGTTCCACCCGCCGTTGCTTCGTTCATAGCGAAGTGGATGGGCCGGGCAAGCAAAGAGAACCATCATGTAAGGCGGATCAAATGGGATTACAACGCCATTTTGCGGGAATTTGCCGCTGCCCGTTTCAAGGAAGGGTACGACGCTGTCATAATCGGCCACTTTCATCTGCCGCTCTTTGAGCAAACAGCCAACAGCAGGGTACGGACGCTTCTTTCACTCGGTGATTGGATTACCCACTTCACCTATGGCGAATGGGCAAACGGAGAATTCTCATTGAAACAATATAAATCATAGGGGCGAGGCATCCGGACGCCGCAGCCAGAGGTGCTTTGGCGGAGAAGGCAGGCTGCTTTGGCGGAGGTGGCGGCCTCCCCCCTACAGTTCAAACAAGGCAAGGTAATTCCCCACCCGTTCCGCCAACGTCGGCGCGGCAATCACCCGGCATATCTCGTCGGGGAGATAGCCCCGACATACGGCGGGCCTCTCCTCATAAATCGTGCAGAGTCCGGCGTTGTCCAGGTTCTGACACCTGACGCCAAGCGGCTTCCCCAGCGTCATGATGTCCGGTGCGGTGCAGCAGGTCGCGCATTTCAGGCATTCCATGGTTTTCCCGCGTAACGTGCAATATTCAACAAAGTCTATTATCCAGAAATGTGGATTTTTTGCAAGGTCAAGGCGATAGAGGGATTGCGCGGAGGCGTAGCAGCGCTACGCCGCACAAGGAATCCCGAAGATCAACGCAGAGATTGCGGAAAAGCCGCATTTCTGGTCATTTGAAAAACGCTTCCAGCGCCTGTTCACCCACATAAGACGCCTTGATCTTCCACTTATCCTGGTTGATAACCAGGGCCACCAGGGCTATCTGAGGGTCATCCGTCGGAGCATAGGCGGCAAACCAGCTGTAGTGCCCCGTCGGATCCTTGCCGTTAATTGAGCCGGTTTTGGCGGCTATGTTCAGTGAAGCAAAACGGGACCGGCCGCGACGATCATGGAAAACTTTCCGGGAAGTGCCGCTGTTGACGGTCGTTGCCAGCATCCTGGTGAGTTGTCCGGCGGTTGCGGGTGTGACCATATTTCGCAACGGCAGGTTCTTCTGGGTAAAGACCGTTTCCCCCCTGCTGTTCCGAATCTCCTGGGCGAGGGCTGGGAGCATCATGACTCCGCCGTTGGCAATTGCCGCCATCATTGTCACCGCATGCAGGGGCGAAATCTTCACCTCGTGGCAGAGACCGGCCCCCATCAGCTTCAATTCCGCGTCGGTCTGCGGCTTGACGGCGCTGCTCGGCTTCAGGCAGGTGCCCGGCAGGAGTATCTGGTTGAAGCCGAACCGCTCTGCATAGGTGAAGATACTGTCACGTCCTACCACATCGCTGGCAAGCCTGCCGAAAACCGGGTTGACCGATTTTCCCATGGCCATGGCAAGCGGCATCTGCTGGTTCTGTTTTCCCGGTTTCACATCCCAGAAACGCGGATTTTCAGAGGTAAGCTTCCCCCTGAAGGCAAACACCGTTTCCGGGGAAATCTTCTTCTGTTCAAGGGCGGCGGCCGCGGTTACGATCTTGAACAGAGAGGCCATCGGGTAGGAATTGAAAAAGGAGTTGGCCTCCCAGGCAGGGTTGACAACGGAATGCGCAACCATTGCCAGGATCCTGCCGCTCTTCGGTTCGACCGCGACAAAAACTCCATACGGCACCTGGTTGGTTCGCAGCACTTTTTCCACCCGCTGCTGCAGTTCCTGGTCAATGGCGTAAACGACGGTACCGCCGTCCGGCAGCGGGGCCATCAGATGTCCGTTTATGAAGCGGGCGGCGGGGAGAGATACGGCGGCATATTGAAAGCTCTTTGTATTGTCGAGTTCCTGGAACAGATCTATCTTGGGCGCCCGGGCCATCATGGTTTTGCCGACACTGGATTGGGCATTCCTGGCGGAAAGCAGCAGATTGAAGGCCGGGTAGGCGCCCAGAATCACCGCCAGAAGGGGGAGAATAACCCGCAGGCGGCGGCTGGACGGCCGCGCCTCGACCAGCTTTTTCAGCGAGTCCATATTGCACTGGTCGATTGACGAAGACCTGAAAAGGCGTGTTCTTTTCGAAATATGTTTAAAATCCCGCATAGTCTGTTTTTAACATCCCTGATTCATATTTTGTCCGGTCACTATAAGTCAATCGTTCTTCTTTGTCAACGATGGCGCCGGCAGGAGACGATCAGTGGGGGAAATCATCGGCGCCGCCGGAAGAACTCCCTGCAGGAGGTGCTCCGGCGACCAGATCTTTCAGGGTCATACCCTTCAGGCTAGCGGCCATGCCGCTGTCCAATCGCGTCAGGATTTTCTGCAGGCGCACCTCTCCCTCGGTTATCCTGGTTAATTTGCATTTGTCCCCATGATTTTTCAGTGTTTCCAGCACATCTTCGACGACAATACGGTCGAGTTCACGGGCAGGGAAATAGGTCGGATTTTCATTGGCGGTCGCCCTGATATAGCCGCTTTCCAGCAAGAAAGAAAGGAGTTCCAGGACAACCCTGACAGGGATGCCCAGGTTTTCGGCCAGCTGTTCCGTGGTCCAGGGGTTGCGCTCGAAGTGGAAAGCAATGGCTATATTCTGCAGTATGGCCAGGCACAAAAGCTCTTTCTGGCTGTGACTGAATGAAGGATTATGGAGTTCGCGCCGGAACGTCCGGATATTCTGGTGGGCATAAACCACCTCGACGCCGAACAGAACAATCACCCAACTGGTATAGATCCAGACCATGAAAACGGGGAGGAGCGCCAGGGTTCCGTAGATGGCGTTATATTTCCCCACTCCGACCTGAAAGTGAATATAACCCCACTGGGCCAGTTGCCAGACGGTGCCTGCCAGGACCCCGCCGACCAGTGCCGACTTGAAGCGTACCCGTGTGTTGGGAATAAATATGTAGAGAAATACCAGGGCCAGCCAGATGATGAGATAGGGGACCAGGCGGAAAAAAAAGAGGAGGGCATCACCTAAGTAGGAGGTTTCCACAAGCCACTTGACTATCGTCTGGCTCTGCAAGGTGGTGGTAATGCTGATGGCCGCCAGAAAGAGCAGTGGCGCGGTGATCACCACGCTCAGATAATCGCTGAATTTGCGATATATCGAGCGGGTTTCTTTTACCCCCCAGATAACGTTGAAGGCCTCCTCGATATTGCCAAGCACTGAAATGACCGTAATGACGAGGGTAACGAGACCGATGGCCCCCATTGATGTCATGTTCGTATTGTTGATGTAGGTGATGATCCGGTCCACTATTTCCTGGGAACCGGCGGCCACCTGGTCCAGGATCATCGGTTCGATCTTGTTCTGCACGCCGAAACCTTTCAGCACGGCAAAGGTCAAGGCGAAGAAGGGGACAAGAGAGAGGATGGTGGTGAAGGTAAGCGCCGATGCCCGAAGCATGCACTGGTCATCCCGGAAATCCTTTATCACCAGTGCCGTTATCTGCAGATATTTGAGCGCATGGCGCCTGAAACCGGCGAATGTTTCCGGCTCCAGATCCCAGATGGTGGTGGAGAAAAATCGGGACAGTCGTGACTTGATTGGGGTATGGTCCATTGGCTCCCTGTTTTCATGAAATGTGATATGCGGTTACAGGCAAACTGATGACAAGGCGGCGAGGAGGAGGTGACGCTGACATAGACGTTAAGTTTGTCAGGGAGCCGACGACGCGGCCGCAAAATCAGCGTCAGCATGCGACCTCGTATAGAAAAAGCCCACGCTGGGTGGGCTTTTTTGCATATTGCGCGGCGTTTTACGCCTCCTTATCCCGGTATTTCTCTTTTTCCTTTTCCATCGCTTCTTTACCCGCCTCGAAGGCCGAGGTGAGAATCGACTTTTTCTCCTTGATCGTTTCCTTGCTCTCTTCGATGGTGGATTTGATCTTTTCCTGGGCTTCATTGGCGTAGCACTTGATCTTGCCTACGGCATCCTCGGTCAACTCCCCGATCTTCTCCCTGAGTTCCCTGCCGGTCTTCGGCGCGTACAAGAGCGCCAGCCCAGCGCCTACCGCCGCGCCTGCCAGGAATGAAAGAAATACCGTTCCAGCGCTGGTCCCCTGATCATCGTTTGCCATATTATCCCCCTTTCCTTTTCGTTAAAAAACTTTCGAGAATGAATCTGCCCGCTGCCTTTGCACCGACTGCCCATGCGGAAGAACTTACCAGAACGCCGGCCACCGTTCCCACGACATGGTTGATCGTCCGCAGGTTTCGGCTGGTATCCCCCAATGCCTCCATGAAAGACTTCACGTCGTCCGTCCTCGTTGCGGCCACTTCGACGATAATCTTCAATTCTGCAATGGTTTGGTGCAACTCATGGAGAACCGGTTTCAATTCACTATCGGCGCATGCTATGAATTCCCGAAGCGATGCCGCGGTTTTGCGTATTTCAATGATCACGGGTATCATGAACGCGGCTAGGACTACCAGGGTAATCGCCACAACAACTGCTGCCAGACCAATAAGCATTTAAGCTACCTCCGGCACGAAGAATGTATGACAAGTATAATTCAAAAGGCAAACATTGCAACAAAATCTTGTAATGAGCGTAATTATATTTATTTTTAGATCAGAATCCGGCCCCCCTCTTAGGGCCTGACAAGAAATAAGTTATTGTTCCACTTATTCCTTGACAGGCCCTTAGCTATATAGCGGGTATTACGGTTTGTAGATTCTCAGGAGGGCCTGGGCCATATCGGCCGGGCTGGCCGCCACACTGACGCCGCACTCCTCCAGGAGGGCAATCTTTTCCGCGGCCGTTCCCTTGCCGCCGGAAATGATTGCGCCGGCATGCCCCATGCGCTTGCCCGATGGGGCGGTGACGCCGGCGATGAATGCCGCCACCGGCTTGGTCATGTGCGCCTTGGCATAAAGGGCGGCTTCCTCCTCGGCGCTGCCGCCGATTTCACCGATCATGATGACCGCTTCTGTTTTGGAGTCTGCCTCAAACATCCGTAATGCATCCAGGTGAGACGTGCCGTTGACCGGATCACCCCCTATCCCTATGCAGGTTGACTGGCCGATCCCCATATTGGTGAGTTGCCAGACGGCCTCATAGGTCAGGGTTCCGCTGCGGGAGACCACCCCGACCGGACCCGGCTTGTGGATGTAGCCGGGCATGATCCCTATCTTGCATTCGCCGGGGGTGATTATTCCCGGGCAGTTCGGCCCGATCAGCCGGGTTTTCTTCCCCTGCATATACTGTATGACCTTGACCATGTCGAGCACCGGGACCCCCTCGGTAATGCAGCAGACCACCTCGATTCCCGCTTCGACCGCCTCCATGATGGCGTCGGCGGCGAAGGGGGGTGGGACAAAGATGACCGAGGCATTGGCGCCGGTCTGCCGCACGGCGTCCCTGACCGTGTCAAAGACCGGAAAACCTTCGATCTCGCTCCCCCCCTTGCCGGGGGTGACACCGCCGACCATCAGTGTTCCGTATTCACGGGCCGCCTTGGCATGAAACAGACCGGTGGCGCCGGTAATTCCCTGGGTAATGACTCGCGTATCTTTGTTGACCAGAATGCTCATTTCTCTCTCCTTATAAGGCCGAAACAGCCTTTACGATCTTTTCCGCGCCGTCCGCCATGCCGTCGGCGACAGTTATATTCAGACCGCTCGCGGCCAGTATCTCCTTCCCCTTCACCACATTCGTTCCTTCCAGGCGGACAATCAGAGGCACCTGGAGGGAGACCTGCTTGGCGGCCTCGACTATTCCCGTAGCGATGATGTCGCACTTCATGATGCCGCCGAAGATGTTGACAAAGATCCCCTTGACCTTGTCGTCGGAGAGAATGAGCTTGAACGCTTCGGTGACGCGCTCCACGGTGGCCCCGCCCCCCACATCGAGGAAGTTGGCCGGATTGCCGCCATAATGCTTGATGATGTCCATGGTGGCCATGGCGAGGCCGGCCCCGTTGACCATGCAGCCGATGTTGCCGTCCAGGGAGATGTAGGAAAGGTCGTGCTGGGATGCCTCAACCTCGTGGGGGTCCTCTTCGTCGTAATCGCGCATGTCGCTGATGGCGCGCTGCCTGTAGAGGGCGTTGTCATCGAAACCCATCTTGGCGTCCAGGGCCAGCAGCTCCCCCTCGGCCGTCACCACCAGCGGGTTGATCTCCACCAGGGTACAATCGCAGTCGATAAAGGTCCTGTAGAGCCCTTCGAACAGTTGCACGGCCTTGTTCACCTGCTTGCCCTTAAGTCCGAGGCTGAAGGCGACGTTGCGCCCCTGGAAAGGGGAGAGCCCGATAAGGGGATCGATCTGCTCAAAGAAGATTTTCTCCGGCGTCTGCGCGGCAACCGCCTCGATGTCCATCCCTCCTTCGGTGGAGGCCATCAGGGTCACTCTTGACGTGTTCCGGTCAACCAGAAGACTCACGTAAAGCTCCCTTGCGATGTTGCACCCTTTTTCCACCAGGACCCTCTTCACCAATTTTCCTTCGGGGCCGGTCTGATGTGTCACCAGGGTCATACCGAGCATGTCGCGGGCGACATCACGCACTTCATCGGGAGCGCGAACGAGTTTCACCCCGCCCCCCTTGCCCCGGCCGCCGGCATGGATCTGGGCCTTCACCACCCAGGGACCTTCGCCGAGGCGTCTGGCCGTCTCCCGGGAACAGGCGCTGCTTGTGCACATATACCCCTCGGGGACAGGCACCCCGTGGTTCCTGAGAATCTCCTTTGCCTGGTACTCGTGAATGTTCATGCTGACTCCTTGTTCCGTTTCGATCGGAAATAATGAGAATGTGCGTCCTTTTAATTAACAGACAAATTCGGATTTTTGAAAGATGCGGCAGCAAATTTTTTCCAGCGGATCAACTTTCCCATTTTTACAGAATCCCATCTTCCGAGACTCATTAGAAACTTACCGCTTGTAGCATATATTTTAATGAAGGGCAAGGATAAATC
>JBGPID010000121.1:0-8152 GCA_041484725.1 Geobacteraceae bacterium
GACCAGAATTTCGAACTGGACTACTGCATTTAATGGGTGACCGCGGCGGGCGTAAAATCGATAAGCGGGTGGAGTTCAGAGGGCAAGAAAGGCCAAGGAAAACCATAATATCAACTGTCCCTCGCATCACAATTCCTCTTCAAGGACCCGATAGAATCTCTCCCGCGCTTGCCGTTCGATCCATGGCTTGTGCCCGCACTTTTCAAGGAGACTAAAGCGGAAATCCCTGAGAACGGCTGAAAGGGGCCTTTCCACACCTTCGGCGGGATGGGAATCGTAATCGCCGTGGATCGCCACCACGGGGGCGATGATCTCCATTCCCATTTCAAGGAGCTTGCCACTCTTTCTCAATGCCGTGGCTTCCCCCCAGACCCTTTTGTAGATTTCGAGACTGAAAACCGTCTCCGGCGGTTCCTGCGGCAGGGGATCAAAGGCGTCCGATTTGAAAAAGAGCTCCCCGAGCCGTGCGAAATCCGCATTTCCGTCGCCGGCCGAGCGGTTCCGGATAATCTCCAGGAGCCTGTTCACCTCCCCTCTCTCTTCTTCGCAGAGGCGCGATAGCCTGGTTTCATGTGTTGTTGCGGCGTATTTATCCTCAAAACCGCCGCTGCTTACGAGAATCAGTTTTCTGACCAGACGGGGATGGCGTGCGGCGAATATGCAGCCGAGCCATGCCCCCCATGAATGGCCCACCAGGGTTACGGGGAGATCGGCGCTCTCTTCCAGGATATCATTCAGCTCCTCTACCTGTCCTACTATCGATGCAGCAGTCTGAAGGGGCTCCAGGACGCCATGACGTAATGCGAGTTCGCGCGCCAGCGGCGCCATCCCGCCCGCCGTCCCCGGCCCGCCGTGAAGGACGGCGACATTAAAGGGGGGCTTACCATAGGTTCGCGGATTATATTTCATGGGAGTTTTTTCTCTGCGCAATAGGATGGTTGTTAAGCGGTACCCAACGTTTTAAATTCAGCGGCCAGCGAAATTGGTCCACTGGAATGAATTGTAAGGTTGGATCACTATGCGTCTGATGACTGTGAGAGCACCGGCTTGATATCGACTATCGGCGTTCCATCAATCGCTTCCAGCGGTCCCACTTTCAATCTATTCCTGGCAATTTCCAGGACCGTAACTCGGTGTAAGCCAAGTGGATTTGGCCTATCGGGAGACCGCGTCGCAAAGACACCTGTCAGAGGAATGTTCTTGTCCCGGCGCGGGTGCAGCTTCAATATGTCATGATGAGCCTTGTGAAACCATGTGATCAAGACAATTTCATTGCCCGCAGCAATACCTTCAAGCCCCTCTGCAACCGTAAAATTTATTTCGAGCCATGCGTCTGGCGCGCCTTCATATCCTTACCGCGCGACTGGACAAGTGGGAGCGTATGACCCCAATTGGTTTGATCGTATAGCTGGTTTCGGTCATATCCCCTCCTTATTCGACTGCCGACCTTCTTTCTTGGCCGCTGTGGCTTGGGGCCTAACGGCTGTTCTCCATGCATCACCCTTCAATTTAAAAAGGCCGTCCCATCAGAATCCTGCTGACGGAAACGGCCTTCGACTTTTCCCCCGGCTCCAGTTGTGCACCATGACGCACTCCTCCGGAAAATGATTCAACTACCACAAATTTCTAATATTCTTTACCCCCTCATCCAATAACAAGTCAAGATATTTATGTAAAACAAAAATCGTGGCGTTGGTTGGCCAAGTGAGCAAAGATTCAATCGATTTTCTGACTCGGCAGATTCGGGCAATCGAGACATTCATTGAAAAGAGGCTCAAGCTCACATGTGCTTACAAAAACCTCGTAACCATCCCCGGCATCTGGAAAATCCTGGCATTAACCATCATGCTCGAAACCGGACCTGTTGAGCGCTTTGGAAAGGTCGCCAATTATAGTCATACCGTATCCTCGAAATGGACAAGCAACGGCAACAAGTACCTTTCCTGGGCATTTTCCGAGGCCGCCGAACTCGCACGACGCTATGATGAAGAAGCCAAGGCCTATTACAACCGCAAGCTGCGGAAGACCAACTTTATGATCGGGCACTCAGCCCTTGCCCACAAACTTGCGCGAGCGGCGTACATCATCATGAGAAACCAGGTTTCCATCTTGCCGGAGAAAACATTCAGATAAGAATTGGATAGAGCGGTGATCCAGCAGTGGGTTGGCTCAAAAGCTAATGCCGTAATTATGCGGTCCCCCTTCGCTCCGTCAGTGTGAACTTGCCGACGACCGCCTTCAGCTCATCCGCTAACCGGGCAAGTCCGCTGGCTGCTTGAGACGAATCCTGCGCTCCGCGTGCGGTCTGTTGCACGACCTCAGTCATCTGGTGAATATTGTTGCTGATCTCACTTGTAGTGGCGGTCTGTTCTTCGGCAGCAGTGGCAATCTGGCTGACCTGCATTGTTACTGCATTGATCTGGTCGAGAATTTCTTGCAGCGCAGCCCCTGACTTGGCCGCCTCGGTGGTACCGTTCTCAACCTCGCGCACGCCTTCTTCCATGGTCCCAACGGCCCCCTTGGTCTCATTCTGGATGTTCTTGATCATGGAACTAATCTCTTTGGTCGCTTTTGTCGTCCGTTCGGCAAGTGCCCTCACTTCATCCGCGACAACGGCGAAACCGCGTCCCTGCTCGCCAGCGCGGGCTGCTTCAATGGCGGCGTTGAGCGCCAGAAGGTTTGTCTGGTCGGCGATGTCCTCGATAGTGCCGACGATTTCGCCTATCTGGTCAGAGCGGGCGCCTAGGCTCTCGACACTCCTTGCCGATATCTGTACCTTCTCCGCGATTCTCCCCATGACATCAACGGTCTTCCTGACGACTTCTGCCCCTTCCGTTGCCACCCCGTTCGCATGCTGCGATCCTTCCGCAGCCTGGTTGCAGCTTTGGGCTATGTCGCCAGACGTGGCCGCCATCTCTTCAGCGGCAGTCGCAACCGTTGCAGCCTGGGCAGCAACCTCTTCGGAAGCGGTCGCCATCTGATCGGCATTTGCATAGAGTTGGGTCGCGGCTGAAGCTACCTGATCGGATGTGCTGGAGAGGTGGCCGATAATGCTGCGCAGGTTCTCGACCATCTGCTGTGCTGATTCATTGAGTTGGCCAATTTCATCCTTGCGATCGACATTGACCGTTACGCTCAGATCTCCCTCCGCAATGGTCCGGTTGACTTTCACTGCTTTTCCCAAGGGAACAGTGATGCTGCGGGTGATCAAAAAACCGATCAGTGCGGCGCCAAATAGTGAAACCACCAAAATGATTATTATCCCAAGCTGTGCCGACTTATAGGTCTCATTAACCGCATCGCCTGCTTTAAGGAGTTCCCTGGCCTGGAAATCGATCATTTTAGATAAGGATTCGAAATAGGTCTTTTGCACTGGCCGAAGCTTCACGACCAGTGCCTGTCCCGCTTCGGCCTTTTTGTCGGATTCGATCAGACCTATTATAGCTTTCATCACTACACTGTATGCGTTCTGGTGGTCCTTGATCGCCTGAAGCAGCTCCTTCCCCTCACTGCTGACGACTGTCTTGTCGAGTTTTTCCATACTACTTGTTATTTCTTCACCGGCCTTTACGATTCGATAGAGCTCCTTTTTGCTCTCAGCGGGGTCAGAAAGAATAATGGCGTTTCGCAAGGCGCGAGCAACGACATTGATATTGTCGCTGATGTCATGGAGTATGACGGTCTTGGGCCATTTGTCCTCGGTAATGACATCGACCTTCTTGTTTATGCGGTTAAAGCTGGTCATGGCGATGCCGCTGATCACGACCATGATAAGTAACATCACCGAAAAACCAAGGGCCAACCGGATACCGATTTTGAGTTTTGAAAGCATTGCTTACTCCTTCACAATATTTTTGCAGTAGAATCGGATAATGTTATTTCGTATCATCATCTAAGTAAATATTCGGTTAAATCTGAGAAAACTTAAGTCAAGACTTTTAATGCCCCGCAAAATCGTTACAGCCATTGGTTTGATGATAGACGCTTCGGAAGCAGATATCCCCCAAAATCCTCTTGACAATGTACTTCCTAATGGTTATTTTGTGCATATGCACATAAAACCATGGGGGTAAATATTATGAAAGTCTGTTTCCCGATTGAAAAGGACGAAGGGTTGGCAAGCGCGGTTTACGGCCATTTCGGTTCCGCACCGATGTTTCTGCTGGTGGACACGGAAAACAACCAGGCAACCACCATTGCCAACGCCGATTCGCATCACTCCCACGGCGCCTGCAAGCCGATGAAGGCGCTCGGCGGCGAGCAGGTTGACGGCATCGTTGTCGGCAATATCGGCGCAGGGGCCCGCATCCAGCTGCAGCGTTCCGGCCTGCGGGTGTTCAGGGCGCAAGGGCCGACAGTCCGCGAAAACGTTAATAAAATCATGCTTGACACCTTGCCGGAATTCGGCGACCATGATAATTGTTCCGGTCATGGGCATGGCGGCGGACATGGTAGTGGCGGCTGTTGCCATTGATCCTGAAAAAGCATTCAGCCACTGAAAATGCGGATAACGGCGGATAAAACCTGAAAACTTTGGACCGGGTTTGAATCACCGAAGGGAGCTGGTCAGATAGGATGTCCCCGCGCCTGAAAAAACCGAGACACTATAACTGCCCGTACAGGGGGGACGCCGAAGAGGTGTACAAGCCGGCCGGCACCCCCCTGCGGGACCTTGAACAGATCATCATCTTCCGTGATGAAATGGAGGCGATGTTCCTCTGCGATGCCGAAAACCTCACCCAGGAAGAGGCCGGAAAGCGGATGGGGGTATCGCGGGGGACCGTGCAGCGCCTTCTCGCGCAGGCGCGGAAAAAAACCGTCGAGGCTATCGTACTGGGCAAGGCCCTCCTGGTCAAAAGCGGGGAAACGAGACAATAGACACCTTTGTCCGGGACATGACAAATGGAATATCAAGTCAGTGCAATAGGCATTATTCATACCGGCCATGCAACCAAGGAAGAAACGCCGATCCAGGGTGCCTTCCAGCCGGACGCAATGGGGATGGTGGAGCTGTTTCCCGAGTTTGCGGCGGGGCTAAAGGATATCGCCCTCTTCAGCCACATCATCCTCATCTATCATTTCGACAGGGCCGGTGAAGTGGAACTTATCCGCAAGCCGTTTCTTGACGACGCCCCCCACGGCATCTTCGCCACCCGCCATCCATGCAGGCCGAATGGTATAGGGATATCCATCGTCAGGCTCCTGGGTCACGAGGATAACCTCCTGAAGGTCTGCGGCATCGATGTCCTCGACGGCACCCCGCTCCTTGACATCAAACCCTATGTGAGCCGTTTCGACTCCTATCCCGAGGCATCGGAGGGTTGGTTTGCGGGCAGGGAAAAACGGGAAAAGCCGCCGGGCCGGGAGTGAAAGGGGAGCAATAGTGCCCCATCCGGAATTTCGGGATGGACACTAACTTGATAGCTATACCATGGGAAAGCCTGCAAAGACAAAATTCGCCGTAGCCCTCACACCTACTGAGGCTATCCTGGAAAGCATCTCCGACGGTGTCTTTACCATTGATCTGGAATGGAGGATTACCTCGTTCAACCGGGCGGCCGAAGAAATAACAGGCATTCCTCGCGGAGAGGCCATCGGCAGGCGTTGCTCTGAGGTCTTCCGGTCCAGCATGTGCGAAGTCGAATGCGCCCTCCGTCGAACCCTCTCAACGAAAAAGCCCATCATCGGTAAATCCGGTTACATAATAAACTCCGATGGGAGACGTATACCGATCAGCGTTTCAACGGCCGTTTTCAGGGATGCCGATGGCCGAATAATCGGCGGGGCGGAAACCTTTCGCGACCTGAGTGAGATCGAGGCGTTGCGCAACGAACTGGAGGGGGGCCTCAGCGTCGGTGAAATGTCAAGCCGGAGTCCGCTAATGAGGAAGATGTTCGAAGTCCTCCCGGCCATTGCCGCCAGCCCAAGCACGGTTCTTATCCAGGGTGAAACAGGAACTGGAAAGGAACTGGTGGCTCGGACGATCCATTCCCTGAGTCCCCGCCACAAGGGACCGTTTATTGCTGTCAACTGCGCCGCTTTGCCCGACACCCTCCTTGAATCTGAGCTTTTCGGTTACAAGGCGGGCGCCTTCACCGGTGCGAACAGGGACAAGCCGGGCCGTTTTTCCATGGCAAAGGGTGGGACCCTTTTCCTGGACGAAATTGGAGAGGTTACTCCCGCGCTCCAGGTGAGGCTTCTCCGCGTACTCCAGGAGCATGTCTACGAACCCCTCGGCGCAACCCGCTCCGAGGCCACGGATGCCAGGATCATCGTCGCCACCAACAGGGACCTTGCCGAGCAGACACGGCGGGGCGCTTTCCGCGATGACCTCTATTACCGGGTCAACGTTGTCCGTGTGGAGTTGCCGCCGCTACGCCGGCGCAAGGAAGATATACCACTCCTGGCGGAGCAGTTCATCGCCCGTTTCAACCGGATGCAGCAGAAAGGGGTCCGGGGGATTACCACCGAGGCCCTCTCCCTCCTCATGGCCCATGACTGGCCCGGCAACATACGCGAACTGGAAAATGTCATTGAACGCTCTTTCATCCTTTCCGGCGAAGGTTATATCGGCGTCGCACAACTGCCGGAAGAGTTTACTTGCGCCTCATCTGTTGAACGAACAGTAGTTTCCGGTATGAAAAATATCCACTCGATGATCGACACCCATACGATCCGTTCTGCCCTGGAGAGAAACGGCAATAATCGCCTGGCTACGGCCAGAGAGCTCGGCATCCATAAGAGTACCCTGTTCCGGAAGATGAAGAAGCTGGGCATCCCTCTGCCGGAACATGACGGACGCCAGGGCCGCTCGCGCTAGCAATAATGCAACCCTCCAAACGACACTGAGTCGCATAATCGCGACTGTACTCTCTGCGCCTGCCACCACCTGCGCATAACTAATCCTTATTAATCAAACAGTTTCGATTATGATCAATAACCCTGGGCATCTGGCACGATGACTGCTTACAATCCTATTGTCGAATGCAATGAGAGGAGCGTCGGACGATGAAAGCTGCTTTTTCTGTCTGGGACAATCGAATCGCGCCGGTTTTTGATGTGGCCCGGCATATACTCCTTGTGGAGGCAAAATCGGGGAATATCCTCAGTGAAAGGGAGGTGACACTTGCCGAAACCAAGTCGGTATGGAAGGCATCCTTTCTTGCCGAACTGGGTATCGACATCCTCATATGCGGCGCCATATCCCGTCCTTTGCAGGAGATGCTCGCGGCTTACGGTATACGAGTGATCCCGTTCGTTGCGGGTGATCTTCGTGAAGTTATCGGGGCATGGATATCGGGGAGAGGAGATATCCGATTATTTGCCATGCCCGGCTGCTGCGGGAAAAGGACGTGGGGCTCGAAGTCACGGGAAGTAAATAAGGAGGATTTTGCCATGGGAAGAAGAAACCGTGGGGGAATGGGGCAGGGGGCCGGGAAAGGGCGGGGCTGCCAGAGAGTCGGTACAATGGGCGGAGCTTTCATCGCGGGAGTTGGGGGCAATTGTGGCTGTCCGAATTGCGGACACAAGGAGCCACATGAGATGGGAATCCCCTGTCAGCAGAAACAGTGTCCGAAGTGCGGCGTGATGATGGTGAGAGAATAACGGACGGGAAGGAAAATGGCCATGCAAAAAGGAAATGGAAGAGGGGAGAATCAGTGAGCACTATACATCAGGGAGATACAGCGAAACGGGCATCCTGCAGGCACAGTGAGCAGATCGCGGAGTTACATAGCACCAAGGAGGATCTTGAAATCCAGGAGGTACTCTTAGCTATCCGGCACAAAATCGTGGTCCTGTCCGGCAAAGGGGGAGTGGGAAAAAGCTCCGTGGCGGCCAATCTTAGCGTAGCCCTTTCCCGAAAAGGATTGCAAACCGGTTTGCTTGACATCGACCTGCACGGTCCCAGTATCCCGACGCTCCTGGGCATGGAGGGCCGGTCCCTCTCCCTGAACAATGGCCGAATGGCGCCGGTCTCCTTCAGCGATACTCTCAAGGTCATGTCAGTCGGCCTACTGCTGCAGGACCGTTCCGAGGCGGTCGTCTGGCGCGGCCCTGCCAAGCATGCTGTTATCAAGGAGTTTCTCTCCGCCGTTGATTGGGGGGAGCTTGACTATCTGGTGGTTGATTGCCCGCCCGGTACGGGTGATGA
>JBGPID010000122.1:0-8146 GCA_041484725.1 Geobacteraceae bacterium
GACGTGGCGAAAATCACCTCCGAGGACCATGAAAAGATCAACTGGATCACGGCAAATGCCGAAAAGGAGATCGATTTCGAGGCCATCGACGCGTTACTCTGATGGACGCGGCAACATCCGGTTTTCTTTTCAGCTCTCCCCGGTCATGAAGGGAAAAACAATGCCATACCGGTTTCTGGAAGATATAGCCATCGCCGATGTTGCCTTCGAGGCATGGGGAAAAACCCGCGAAGAGATGTTCATGGCCGCTGCCGACGCCCTGATGAACGTCATGGTGGCCGACCAGACAACAATCCGAATGGTTGAGGAGGTGGAATTCCGGCTGGAAGAACAGCCTCTGGATATGCTCCTCTTCAACTTTCTGGGTGAATTGATTTTTTATAAGGACGCCCGCCCCCTGCTGCTGCGAGTCACCTGGGTAATGATCATCCCGACCGGTTCGCATTTTTCCTTGACGGCCGCAGCCGGCGGAGAGCGGCCGGACCCCGCCAGGCACCCGCTCACCGTGGACGTTAAGGCCGTTACCCTCCACCACTTTCGTGTGGAAGAAACGGCGGACGGATGGCGGGCGGAGGTAGTCCTCGACATCTGATCAAGGCGGGCGGCAACAGCGCACTCCGGCTGCGCAACAGTTTTGCACCAGGCTTGACTGATTATAATGTTGACAACTTCATGGATGGAAATTATAAGTATGACAAACCGAATTAATTATATATTTTTCTTTCGGGGGAGAAAATGTCCATTAAAATGGGTGAAATGCTTGTCGAGGCGAGGCTATTGACCCCCGCCCAACTGACGGAAGCTCTGAGAAACCAGGTCAATTTTGGCGGCTCACTGGGTACCAATATCATCGACATGGGATTTCTGGAAGAAGAAGACCTGGCCGAGTTTTCCAGCAGGCAGCTGGGATTACCCTGTGCAACCACTCAAGAGCTGATGTCGGTATCCCCGGATATAATCAGGCTTGTTCCGAAAGAGCTTGCCGAAAAATACATGATCATCCCTTTGAGCCGGGAAAAGAAAAGGCTTACCCTCGCCATGCTCGACCCCTCGGATCTGTCGATCATTGACGAGATCTCATTTGTCACGGGATATTTTATTATTCCCGTGATTGCACCGGAGTTGCGATTGCTCCAGGCCCTGGAAAAACATTACGATATTAAACGGAACCCGAGATATATCCAGTTAGCCGACAGAAGCAGAGAACGGCAGCGTCTGCGCAGACAGGAAAAAGCCGATGAAGAGACCCTTATTGAAGCTGAGTTGGTCGATCTGTCGCTGCAGCAGGAAATGGAAGAATTTATCGAGGTAATGGAAGAGACAGGTCCGCCTCCAGAACCCGTCAGGATAGAATCTCCCATTGGCGAACCCGTTGCGGTGGAACCCGGGTCAGCGGCCGCTGCCGAAGCGGAACCTCTCTGGGCTGTGCCTGCCGAAACTGAACCGGTCAGTGCTGAATCTCCCATAGTTGAGCCTGTCGAGGTAGAACCCGAGATAACAGCCGCTTTCGCAGCGGAACCCGTCACGGCGGAACCCCCCATAGCTGAGCCTTTCGAGGTGGAACCCGAGATAGCAACCGCTTTCGCAGCAGAACCTGTCAGGTTTACCATGGAATCCTTATCGGAGGCGCTGCCTGAAGCGAAAGACCGGGATGATATCGCCGATATGCTCGTTGCATATCTCGGTCAGGAATTTAACCGGGTCGTGCTCTTCATGGTCAAGGGAACCGTTGTCTGTGGCTGGAGGGCGTTGCGTGACAATAAAGCGATTCCCGGCATAGAGGACCTTCAGATATCACTGGACGTCCCGTCGGTCCTGAAGGTTGTCGCCGACGGCAAGAGCTTTTACCTGGGTGCCATCCCCGACACGCCGGACAACGCCGGGATGCTGGCGGGAATCGGCGGCGATGCGCCCTCGTCGGTCCTGCTGATACCCCTGATGCTGATGGGGAGGGTAATAGCCGTAGTTTATCTGGATGGAGGAAAAGTGCCTGTGGCAAACCGCCTGGCCGACCTGCAAAAACTTGTCAGCAAGGCTGCCATTGCATTTGAAATTCTGATCCTCAAGAATAAAATCCTGATGGCATAGATCGGCAACGCATTCTCGCTGAAATTATTCAGGCCTGATATAAGTCAGGCCTTTTTTTATCCTTTAACAGCGGCATTTATCCTGTATAATAGGAACTGGAAAAGATATGCAAGATCATCCCCGGGAGGCAGTATGGTCACCAAGGAACAATTCGACAAGTTTTTCGAATCAGACGCATTCGGCGTGGTTGGCGCCTCGGCCAATCGTGAGAAATTCGGCAACAAGGTGCTCCGAGTCTACCTGCAACACGGCAAGAAGGTAATCCCGGTTAACCCCAGGGAATCGGAGATCGAGGGAATACCTTGCGTGGCGGACATTCAGTATCTTCCTCCAGGGGTGAAAAGCATATCGGTTATTACTCCCCCGCAGGTGACCGAGCAGGTGGTGGACAAGGCCATCGCCAAAGGGATCGCCAGTATCTGGATGCAGCCCGGCGCGGAAAGTCCCGCTGCCGTAGAGAAGTGCCGAAAGAACAACATCAACGTGATTGCCGACGGAAGCTGCATCCTGGTGGTTCTCGGCTACAGGGATTACTAAGGTGTTTAGGCTGAAGGCTGAAGACTGTCAGGAATCTTAACTTCAACCTTCATCCTTCAGCCTAACCTCCCGTTTTTCACCCTTCACCCTTCACCCTGCCTTTCCCTGCGCCGGCCGCGCACTGTCTTGAGAATCCTGTCCATGTAGTAGTATACAACAGGCGTGATGTAAAGGGTCAGAAGCTGGGATACCACTAGACCGCCGACAACGGCGAGACCCAGTGGCCGGCGTGCCTCCGCGCCGGACCCGAAGCCGAGGGCAATGGGGAGGGTCCCCATGAGGGCCGCCATTGTGGTCATCATGATAGGCCGGAAACGGATGACCGCGCCTTCGTAAATGGCGTCGAGAGGCGTCTTTCCTTCCTTTCTCTCCGCCGCGAGGGCGAAGTCGATCATCATGATGGCGTTCTTCTTGACGATCCCGATCAGCATGATGATCCCGACGAAGGCATAGATGTTCAGCTCCTTATGGAAGAGCATCAGGGTCATCACCGCGCCGAAACCGGCGGCCGGCAGCCCCGACAGGATCGTGAGGGGATGGATGTAGCTCTCATAGAGGATGCCGAGCACGATGTAGATGACGAGTACCGCCATGAGCAGGAGTAGCCAGAGTCCCTGCATGGAGGCCTGGAAGGCCTGGGCGGTACCCTGGAAGCTGGTGCTTATGGTCTGTGGCAGGGAGGCGCGGGCCAGTTTATCCACAATCGGCACCGCGTCGCCAAGGGCGACCCCCGGCTTGAGGTTGAAGGAGATGGTGACCGCCGGAAGCTGGCCCAGGTGATTCACCGTCAGGGGGCCGAGACTCCGGGTAATGGTTGCCACAGTGTTGAGCGGCACCAGCTGGCCGGAGTTGGAGCGGACATAGAGCATGGCGAGTGCCGCAGGGTCCATCTGGTAGGAGGGATCCAGCTCGAGAATCACCTGGTACTGGTTATTGGGGGCGTAGATGGTGGAGACCTGACGGGAGCCGTATGCATAGTAGAGGGCATCCTCGACCTGCTGGGCGGAGAGGCCGAGGGCGGCGGCCTTGTCCCGGTCGATTTCCACGTTCACCTGGGGGTTCTTGATCTGCATGTCGGTCGTGACGTCCTGGAGTTGGGGCAAGGCGCGCAGCCTGGCCTCGAAATCGGCGGCAGAGCGATAAAGTTCCTGGTTGTCGGGGCCCTGCAGGGTGTACTGGTACTGGCTCTTGGTGAGCGTGCCGCCGATCCGGATCGATGGGAGGTTCTGCATGTACATCTGGATCCCCGCCACCCCGGCCAACTTCGGGCGCAGCTCCTGGATGATCTCATCGGCGCTTAGGTCCCGCTGGTCGCGGGGTTTCAGGCGCATCATGATGCGGCCGGTGTTGTTGGCGACGCTGCTGCCGCTGGCGCCGATCGACGACATGAAGGCCTCGATATTCGGGTCCCTGGCCACGATATCGGCCAATGCCTGCTGGTGGAGCTTCATATCCTCGAAGGAGATCCCCTGGGCCGCCTCGGTAATGGCGAATATCTGGCCGGTGTCTTCCGAAGGGAGGAAGCCCATCGGTATAAGTTTAAAGAGGATGACCGTAACCACGGTCAGGATAAAGGTAAGCGCCAGGACGGTGCGGCGATAATGCAGGACCTTCTGTAGGGTTCGCTCGTAACCATGGCGCATGCGGTCAAAAAAACGCTCCATAAAGAGGTAGAGACGGCCATGTTGTTCCGCGCCCGGAGGGCGAAGGAAACGGCTGCAGAGCATGGGGGTCAGGGTCAGGGAGACGAAGCCGGAGATGAGGATCGCCATGCTGATGGTTACGGCGAATTCGTGGAGGATGCGGCCGAGTATCCCCCCCATGAAGAGGACCGGGATAAAGACCGCCACCAGCGACAGGGTCATGGAGAGGATGGTGAAGCCGATCTCTTTCGACCCCTTGAGTGCCGCCTCCATGACCCCTTCGCCCTGCTCCATGTGGCGGACGATATTTTCCAGCATGACGATGGCGTCGTCCACCACGAAACCGACCGACAGGGTAAGGGCCATGAGGGAGATGTTGTCTATGCTGAAATCCATCAGGTACATGGCGGCAAAGGTGCCGATGATCGAAAACGGGAGCGCCAGGCTCGGAATGATGGTAGCGGATATGTTGCGCAGGAAGAGGAAGATCACCATGACCACGAGGCAGATGGTGAGGATCATGGTGAATTTCACGTCGGAGACCGACGCGCGGATCGAGACGGAACGATCGTAGAGCACATCCAGGTTGACCGAGGCGGGTATCTGGGCACGGAAAACCGGCATCAGTTTCTTGATGCTGTCCACCACTTCGATGGTGTTGGTTCCGGGCTGGCGCTGTATGGCGAGGATCACGGAGCGCTGATTGATGTACCAGCTCGCAGCCTTGTTGTTCTCCACGCTGTCGATCACCTGGCCGACCTGATCGAGGCGGACCGGCGAGCCGTTACGGTAAGCAACGATTAAGGGGCGATAGGCGGCGGCGTTGTAAAGCTGACCGGTGGCCTGGATGATGAAGGACTGGTTCTTGCCGTCCAGTATGCCGGTCGGGATGTTTACATTCCCCTTGGCTAGGGCGTCACCCACCTCATCGATCCCGATCTGACGGGTGGCAAGGGCCTTGGGGTCAACCTGGGCACGCACCGCGAATTTCTGGGCGCCGAAGACCTGGACCTGGGCCACTCCGCTGATCATGGAGATACGTTGGGCCATCAGGGTTTCCGCATACTCGTCGACCGTATAGAGGGGTAAGGTCGGCGAGTTGAGCGAAAGGTAGATGACCGGCTGGTCGGCGGGATTCACCTTCCTGAAGGAAGGGGGGGACGGCATGTTCTGGGGGAGTTGGCGTGATGCCCTGGATATGGCCGCCTGCACGTCCTGGGCAGCGGCATCGATGTTACGGGAGAGGTTGAACTGAATGGTGATATTGGTGGATCCGTTGCCGTTCGAGGAGGTCATGGAGTCCACCCCGGCAATGGTGGAGAACTGCTTCTCCAGGGGGGTCGCCACCGCCGAGGCCATGGTATCCGGGTTGGCCCCGGGGAGGCTGGCAGTCACCTGGATCGTCGGGAAATCCACATTCGGGAGATCGTTCACCGGCAGGAGCCGGTAGGCTGCCAGGCCGAACACAAAAATGGCAAGCATGACGAGCGAGGTCATGATCGGCCGACGGATGAAGATTTCTGCGATATTCATCGGTTACTTGCCCCGGGCCGGGATAGCAGCGGCGCCGTTCTTCACTTCCACTCGGGCACCGGGAATAAGCCGCAACTGGCCGTCGGTAACTATGGTTTCGTTCGGGCTCACCCCTTTACTGATAACGCATTCACTACCCATGGCGAGGCCGACCGTCACCGGCCGGGATTCCACGGTAAGGTCCGGTTTAACAACAAATACGAACTGTCCCTGCTGGCCGGTCTGGATGGCCTGGGTGGGGACAACCACAGCATTGGGGAGATAGGTCAGGGTCAGGACGACATTGACGAACTGGCCGGGCCAGAGTCTTCGTTCGGCATTGGCAAAGGTCCCTTTCAGCTTTATGGTGCCGGTGGTCGTATCCACGGTATTGTCGAGAAAGCTTATCGTTCCGCTCTCAGGGCCTTTGGGGTCGTTGGGGATAACGGCGTCAACCTTCAGCTTGCCTGCGCCCAGATAGTTCTTGATATCTACCAGTTCTTTCTCGGGAACGGCAAAGGTGGTATAAATCGGGGTGATCTGGTTGATGGTCACCAGCACCGGCACGTCATTGGCCTTCACCAGGTTTCCCACCTTCACCGCCTGGTTTCCGGTGCGGCCGTCGATGGGGGAGCGGATATAACAGTAACCGAGCTGAATCCGCGCATTGTCCACCGCGGCCCGGTCCGCCGCAATCGCTGCGTCATAGGCGTCGGCATTGGCGGCTAACTGGTCGTACTGGTCCTGGGTGACGATCCCGTCTTTTAGGAGCGAGCCATAACGCTGTACCTGTTCGCGGGCAAATCGCGCCTGGGCCCGGTCCTTTGCCAGGGCAGCTTCGGCCTGCTTGAGGGCCGCCTCGAAGGGGCGCGGATCGATGGTGAAGAGCAGGGCGCCTTTGCGCACATCCTCACCTTCCCTGAAATGGACCCGGGCAATCTCCCCGTTGACCTGGGCCTTGATCGACACGGTATTGTACGCCTCCACGTTGCCGATGGCGCGGATCTGTTCCGGCACGGTCTTTTCGACCGCTTTGGCAACGGTCACCGGGACCGGGGGCTGTGCCTTTGGAGGTTCTTTCTTGGCCGAACAGCCACATAGCGTGAGCAGCAGAAGGAGAAAAAAGAGGGGATAAAAGGGATTTAAACCGGTGGGAAATTCCGGTTTTCGAGCATCAATCACAAAACATTTCATCATGGTTCTCCGGAAAAAGATCGCTTGACCTGAGACCAGAGCTGTCCCCAGGTCTTACGTCTCACATATTATGTCTTGTGTCCCGCTCTATCTGTTATCCTCGTAGAGCTTGCCGGCTTCCTTCTCGCCCAGGGTTATCCCTTCCTTTTCAAGAAGCTCACCTGTAGCCTTCCAGAGCGCAACTATGGCGTTGTTGTAGTCTGTCACAGCCTGGATCTCATTCCCCTGGGCCGTCACCAGGTTGTTCAATTCGTCCAGGACATCCTTTGTGGTTGCAAGCCCCACCTTCTGCTTCTTGATGTACGCCTGCAGCACTTCCTCGGCGTAAGCCCGTCCCCGGGCCGTTACGTCGAGCTGTAGATAGCCGGAACGGACCGCCCGCACCGCTATCCGGACATCCCTGGAGATTGTCTCTTCCAGGCTTTTCACCTGGGTCTTGTTCTGGGCCACCGCAAGCTTGCTCTTGATGTAATCATTCTTCGCAGCGTCGTTACCTATGGGGTAGGTCAACTTGAGTCCGGCGATCCAGACCGGATAGCGGCCGGCACCGACCCGCTCCAGGTCGCGGTTGTAGTTATTATCCAGACCGGTGAAGGCCGCGCTCCCATTAAAGTCGAGCTCGGGAAGGGTCTGGTTTCTCGCCACGCGTGACTGCAATTCGCTGGTCTTAAGGGTAACACGCTGCTGCCGGAGGTCCGGTCGCGAGGCCAGGGCGAGCTGAATCGCCTGGTTTTCATCAACTGAGTAATTCTCCCTGTACGGGGTATCCGTTGGAACGATGTCAGTCACATCCTGCAACTGCAAGAGCACCCGCAGATTATCGACCTGGTCTTTGAGCGCACGCTCCGCATCGATAAGGTTTTTCTGCTGGCTTGCCACGCCGAATTCGGCATTGAGGATCTCCATCGACGGCAGGACCCCTGCTTTTACCTGGGCATTGGTGTTTTTCAGAATGGTTTCGACCAGGTTGAGCGAGGTCCGCTTCACCTCCAGGTTCTCGCGCAGGCTGTAGAGCTGGTAGTACTGGCTCTTCACCAGGGATATGGTGTCCAGAAGTTTCGCCTTGAACTGTTCCAGGGCACCTTCCCTGCTGAACCTCGCCACGTTGATATTGATCTCGGTGTTCTCCCTGCCGAAGCTCTTCAGGAGAGGCTGGGTAAAAGTCATGGTGA
>JBGPID010000123.1:0-8138 GCA_041484725.1 Geobacteraceae bacterium
GAAGAATCCGCTCCAGCTGGACAGCAAGAAGCCGACCATAGCCTTCGACGATTACGCATTGAGCGAGAACCGCTATCGCGTGCTGAAAAAGAACAACCCGAAGAACGCCGAGGCGCTCATGCAGCAGGCAGCCGATTGGAGCGCCCGCCGCTTCGACCTCTATGAGAAAATGGCGGCCATGATCTTTACCGTCTGCCCGGTCAACAAGGAGTGACCGGGATTCCAATAACAGGCAAAAGCTCCGGTGGTTTTTCCACCGGAGTTTTTGTTTTATGGGAGGAAAAGTTTAAAAATCTTGAAAGAACTATTTAATTCTGTTATAAGAAAGCCGCTGTTGAAAAATATTCATGCAGCACAAGGAGTGATTAATGGCGAATCCTCTTATGGTGATGTACGATGAGGAGTTCAAACAGATCAACGCTGTGCTTGACAAGCTCCTGAGAGAGGCCAACGCCAAGGTAATTTTTCTGGTGGACAAAAACGGTCAGTTGATCTCCGGGGTCGGAGATACCGAACGTTTTGACACCACCTCACTGGCATCGCTTACCGCGGGGAATATCGCCGCCACCGGCGGACTGGCAAAACTTATCGGTGAGAAAGAGTTTTCCATCCTGTTTCATGAAGGGGAAAAGGATAACCTCCACATCTCCATAGTTGCAGGCAGGGTTATTCTGGTGGTGCTTTTCGACACCCGGTCATCACTGGGGCTGGTGCGCCTCCGGGTCAAGAAGGGCTCGGAAGAGCTGGCCGCCATTTTCGACAGGCTCATGCAGAAGGCGGAAGAAAAGGAAAAAAGCGGCGAGACCGATTTCCCCTTTGCCGAGATAACAGACGACGACATAGATAATCTGTTCAGCTAATTACTGTTGAGGTAATGCAGGATGTCATTCATCAACTACGCCTCCCGTGAGATAAACTGTAAAATCGTTTATTATGGTCCCGGACTGTGCGGAAAGACAACCAATCTGCAGTTCGTCTATCAGAAGACGGCCCCCGAAGCCAAGGGAAAGATGATCAGCCTTGCCACCGAGACCGAGCGGACCCTGTTTTTCGACTTCCTGCCGCTTGCGCTTGGCGAGATAAGGGGGTTCAAGACCAGATTCCACCTTTACACCGTGCCGGGGCAGGTCTTTTATGATGCATCGAGAAAGCTCATCCTCAAAGGTGTAGATGGCGTGGTTTTTGTCGTCGACTCCCAGGAAGAGCGGATGGACGCCAACAGCGAGTCGCTTGACAACCTGCGGGACAATCTTGAGGAACAGGGTTACGATCTGGACAAGCTCCCCTTTGTCATCCAGTACAACAAGCGCGATCTGCCCAACCTCATCCCTGTCGAGGAACTGCGCCGTGAGTTCAACCGCACCGGAGTTCCCGATTTCGAGGCCTGCGCCGCCACCGGCGAGGGGGTCTTCGAGACCCTCAAGGCGGTTGCCAAGCTGATCCTGGTCGATATGAAAAGAAGGAGCTGATAAGCTACTTAACTTAAAAACACCAGCGCAGCCACCCGAGATTGACCGGGAGGACGGTTTTCTTAAACAGAAAAAGCCTGAAAGCGTAAGCTTCCAGGCTTTTTATTTGCCCCGTGGCCGGTTAATGTGCTAAATATGTGAAATGACGAAAACATGAGCCTAATTACCAAGGTGCAATCAAAATGAGTTGTGGGCGGCAAGGAGAGTGGCGACGGAGGCGTACTTATTAGCAAGTTGAGGAGCCGCCGACGAAGCCAACAACTTAATCGTTTGATTGCGACTTGGTATAACATGAAAGGAGCTGTAACTCCATGGCCATTGCATTAAAGATAGAGTCTTTTATCGAAAGCTCTTCCTGGATCCGGAAGATGTTCGATGAAGGGGAGCGGTTACGGAAAATCCACGGGGCGGACAATATCTATGACTTCACCCTCGGTAATCCCAATATCGAGCCGCCGCCGGAATTTGCCGAGGAACTCCGCGCGCTTGCCGTGCATCCGCTGCCGGGGATGCACCGCTACATGAGCAACGCCGGCTATGCCGAGAGCCGGGATGCGGTGGCCGAGCACCTTGCCGAGGCGTCCGGTCTTGAAGTTACGGGGAGTAACATTATCATGACCTGCGGCGCGAGCGGGGCGCTCAACGTTGCGCTTAAGACCATCCTCAACCCGGGGGAAGAGGTGATCATCCTTGCCCCCTTTTTCGTGGAGTACAAGTTCTATATCGACAACCACGGCGGCGTACCCAGGGTGGTCTGGACCGACCGGGAAACCTTCCAGCTGGACATCCAGGAGATCGAGGCGGCAATCGGCGAAAAGACACGGGCCATCATCATCAACACCCCGAACAACCCGACCGGCGCTGTCTATCCCGCCGCCAGCCTGGAAAGGCTCGGCGAAATGCTGCAGCGCAAAGAGCGCGAGCTCGGGAGGCAGATCTATGTCATCGCCGACGAACCGTACGCCCGCATCACCTATGACGGAGTTATTGCGCCGAATATTTTCCTCTACGTGGACAACGCCGTCATCGTCACTTCCCACAGCAAGGACCTGGCACTCCCCGGTGAACGGATCGGCTATCTGGCGGCAAATCCGCGCATGACACACGTGGAGATGTTCATGGAAGGGGCGATCTTCGTCAACCGGGCGCTCGGCTTCGTCAACGCGCCGGCTCTCATGCAGCGCCTGGTGGCAAAGTTGCAGCGGGTATCGGTAGATGTCGGCCAATACCAGGAAAAGAGGGACATCCTCTACCATTACCTGACGGAGATGGGATTCCGCATGGCGCGCCCCGCCGGCGCCTTTTACCTATTCCCGCACTCTCCCTTGGGCGATGACATCGAGTTCGTCAGGATGGCCCAGCGCCATCACATCCTGGTGGTCCCCGGCGCCGGCTTCGGCGCACCCGGCTATTTCAGGATCGCCTACTGCGTTGACAAGGGGATGATCGAGCGGAGTCTGCCGGCCTGGCGGGAACTAGCGAAGGAAGCGGGAATAGCCTGAACAAACAAGAATACTAAATCCGAAACGGCTACGAAAATTTATCGAAACCAAAGCAGTTTCGCGCAAAGCACGCTAAGAACGCAAAGGGAAAAGACCAGTTTTTAGGCTCTTGTCTTTCAGCCGATCGGTTTGGGTTTCTATCTCTATAAAGTATTTGATTTTCTTTGCGGCCTTTGCGCCTTTGCGCGAGTGAATCCTTTTAGGCTTGTTCTTAGGATTATGATTTTCGAATTCCGTATTTTGGGGAATTACCATGGACGAAACGATACTGATAGTGGACGATGAAGAGAGTATCCGCTCCTCCCTGGGAGGGATCCTGGAGGACGAAGGGTATAAAACCCTCTTTGCCGTGGACGGTGAAGAGGCGCTGGCAATTGCCCGCCAGGAGGCGCCGGACCTGGTGCTCCTCGATATCTGGATGCCCCGCATGGATGGCCTGGAGACACTGCAGAAGCTGAAAGAGCTTGATCCGGAGTTGAACGTGATCATGATGTCGGGACATGGGACCATAGAAACCGCGGTCAGGTCCACCAAACTTGGAGCGTACGATTTTATCGAAAAGCCGTTTTCTTTGGAAAAGGTTGTCATCACGGTCGGCAACGCCCTGGGAGTGAACCGCCTGCGCGAGGAAAACGCCTCTTTGCGCGGCATGGTGCTGAAGGACCATGAGATGATCGGCAATTCCCAGGCGATGAAACAGCTGCAGGAGCAGATCATGCTCGTTGCCCCCACCATCGCGTCGGTCCTCATCACCGGCGACAACGGCACCGGCAAGGAACTGGTGGCCCGTTCGATTCACTATTACAGCCAGCGCCGCGACAAACCATTCGTGGCGGTCAACTGCGCCGCCATCCCGGAGGAGTTGATCGAGTCGGAGCTGTTCGGCCACGAGAAAGGGGCCTTCACCGGTGCGGTGGCGCAAAAAAGGGGGAAGTTCGACCTTGCCGACGGCGGCACCATTTTCCTCGACGAGATCGGCGACATGTCGCTCAAGACCCAGGCGAAGGTCCTGCGCATACTCCAGGAGCGAAAGTTCGAGAGGGTTGGCGCGACACGGACAGTGGACGTCGATGTGCGGGTAATCGCCGCCACCAACAAGGTCCTGTATAATGAGATCCGCGCGGGCAATTTCCGCGAGGACCTCTTTTACCGGCTAAACGTGGTCCCCTTCAGGGTCCCGTCGCTCCGGGAAAGGAAGGAAGATATTTCCCTTCTGGTCGGACACTTTCTCGAGATGTTCTGCCTCCAGGAAGGTCGGCAGCGGAAGGTGATGCTCCCCGAGGCGATGGAGATGATGATAAACTATGACTGGCCGGGAAATGTGCGGGAGTTGAAAAACATCATCGAAAGGCTGGTGATCATGACCCCCGGCAGGACGATCACCGTCAATCATATTCCCGATTATATCTCCGCCGGCGAGACACAGCGGGAGATAGTAGTGGGCAGAATGGGGAGCATGCAGGAATTCGGCACACTGCGGGAAGCGCGGGAGGAATTTGAAAAGGAGTTCATCATCCAGAAACTGGAGGAGAATGACTGGAACATCACCAAGACGGCCGAAGCCATCGAACTGGAACGGAGCAACCTGCACCGGAAGATCAAGAGCTACGGGATAGGTCTGAAGAAATAGGTCGAAGCCCATGCCATGTAATCAGATCAGTATTATGCCCCCGTAATTCCGCGTTGGATCGTTTGTTGACACGGATGGTACGGGGAGAACGGCCAGTATGATTTTCGAGGATATTATCTGACATGGCACGACCATCTACAGTTTACAAAGCATCCATCCAGCTGTCCGATATCGACCATGGTGTCTATGAATCGTTGCAGGCAACGGTTGCCCAGCATCCTTCAGAAACGGAGGAGCGGCTTGTCGCCAGGTTGCTGGCGTATGCCATCTTTCATGAACCGGAGCTGACATTCACCAAAGGGATCTGCGCTGCTCAAGAACCGGACCTTTGGGTGAAAGGGGCTGACGGGAGGGTACGGTTCTGGGTCGAGGTCGGCCTGCCGGAAGCGGATCGTATCATCAAGGCGAGCCGCCATTCGGAACGGGTAGCGCTGCTGGCGTGCGGCAGGGCACTCGCCAGTTGGGACCAGCAGCACCTGCCCAGGCTGGAGAAGGTAGCCAATCTAACCGTCATCAGCATCGATCAGGCGTTCATCAACAAGCTGGCATCGCTGTTGGAGCGCTCCATCAGCTGGTCGATCACCATAACCGAAGGCTCACTCTACCTGACAATCGGCGAAGAAACCATGGAGGCCGCCATCCAGGTAAAGACAGGCAACCAGTAAATACCCCGCGAAGCTGAAATACCCATATCCCGCTTCGTTCCACGGTGACTACCATCATCTGCGCAGGCTCAACTCAGGGCTGCTCCAACTTTCCGGGACCTGATCCCGAGCCTTTCACTGTCAACCTGACAACCTCGTCACTCAGCGTCACCAGACCGTCCTTGTAGAGTCCCCCCACCGCCTTTTTAAAGGTTTTCTTGCTCATCCCCAGGGCCTGTTGGATGGCCGCCGGGGAGCTCCGGTCGTGCAGGGACAATGTGCCGCCATGGGCCCCCAGGGCGTTAAGGATAATATCCCGGGCGTCTGCCACCCCCTCGGCCCCCACCTTGCGCAAGGTAACATCCAGCTTGCCATCTTCGCGCAGACGCTTTACATAGCCGGTCAGTTGCATGCCAGCGCAGCTCCCGGCCGGCAACTCGTCCCGGTAGAGCAGGGCGGGAAAGCGCTGGTTGACTATGACCTTGGCGCCGAGGTCGGTGAGCTGCCAGATGAGCAGGGTGACCTTGTCACCTTCATGCAGATCGGGCCGCTCGTGGTCAAGGCAGTCATCGATACGGGCGTTGGCAAAGGCACGGCCTTGCTGATCGAGATCCACCTTCACCAGGTAGCGCCT
Source organism: Geobacteraceae bacterium (assembly GCA_041484725.1). Classification (GTDB taxonomy): domain Bacteria; phylum Desulfobacterota; class Desulfuromonadia; order Geobacterales; family Geobacteraceae; genus JBGQDJ01. The sequence goes on from JBGPID010000123.1 coordinate 5,880, forward strand.
GCCAACCTGCATCCGCTCGGGCTGGAGACGAAACGGCGCCAGCAGGTCCTTTCCCATGCCCCAGTCGAGAAATGCCCCATGGGGGCCAACCGAACAGACCGTCAGTATCGCAAACTCACCGGCCTGTGCCAGCGGTGGACGGCATGTGGCCTGCAGTTCTCCGGTCACATCCTGATACAGGAACACCTCCAACTGCTCGCCAGGCGTTATATGAGGCGCCTCACGCAGGGAGAGGTGGGCCAGCCTTTCGCCGGCCTCCAGCCAGATGCCTCGCTTGTCAATGTGGGCGACCTTCAGGGTGTGCAGACGACAAAGTTCAGGTTGTTCAGCGATCTCCATTTGCCCCTCCTTCGGGGAAACAGGGCTTTTCAGCCGATGAGCCGCTCCCGTGTCTGTTCGCAGTCTGCAGAGAGCAGACAATTGACGGGAGAGCCCAGGGGTCAGATCCCTTCATGACAAGAAGTTGAATACGAAAGGGGGTCAGAGCAACAAAATTCCAAATTTGAATTCTGTATGTATGCTCCTTAGAGGATCTCCTCAGCTGCGGGCAGCGATCCAGATCGTGTGCCGGTTTCCCCCGGCAAGGCCGCGCCCCCGCAGACTGAACTCCTCCACTTCAAAACCAACCCGGCGCAAACGCTTGGCAAAGGCCATGTCAGGACCGGCCGACCATACGGCCAACACGCCTGCAGGCTGCAGCGCAGCAAAGGCAGTCTCGGCCCCGGCTTCGCTATAAAGCCAGTCGTTGCCTTTTCGGGTGAAACCTTCGGGTCCGTTATCCACGTCGAGCAGGATGGCGTTGTAGGCCTGATGCTCACTCTGCAGGATCAGGGCGACGTCGGCCTCACGAACAGTGACTCGGGGATCCTGAAGAGGATGGCCGGTCAGTTCCCCAAAGAATTTCCGGTTCCATTCCACTACCTTCGGCACCAGTTCGGCCACTACCACCCGGCTTTCGATATCGAGCCGCTGCAGCGCCGCGCCAGTGGTAAACCCCATGCCCAATCCCCCGATCAGAATTCGGCGTGACGGCCGGTTGCCGATACGTGCACAAGCGAACTCGGCCAAAGCATCTTCCGAACCATGAACGCGACTGTTCATGAGTTCACAGCCGTTTACCCGGATCGAGAACTCCCCGCCCCGATTAAATAGGCTCAGTTCGGCGCTGCCGCCGGGCACCTGAGCGCTGTCGAGGCACTTCCAGGGAATCATGACCGACCCCTATTGCTGCCCCCATCAAGATCACGCCGTTCCCTTGGCTGCTGTGTGTTGGCTTCGCTGACGATCAGAGGCCTTTCCAGTAACAATGTACCGTTCAAGGTTTCGATTGCCTTCTGAGCCTCTCCGTCCGATGCCATTACCACGAATGCGAAACCCTTAGGTTTTCCGGAACGTGCATCAGTTACAAGGTTAATTGACACCACTTCGCCGATTTCGGCAAAGAGACCTCTGACGTTTTCCTCTGTTGCCTTGAACGGGATATTTCCGATATACAGTCTATTCCCCATGCCTTGTATCTCCTGATTCCTGTTGAACGAATTGTCCCGGAGGAACTACCGGAATCCCCGGGCGCATTTAATAATAGCACAAAAACTTCAAATGTGCCGCTAAACTCCATGGAGAGCCCCAGGCGGCAGGTTTTTGCTTTTCTATCGCATGGGAGGGCTCTCGCAGGCGTACGACATCTCCACCGGGAACCTCTGGCTGATGGTGCTGGTGGAGATTGCCATCTCCCCTTTTCCGGCTGCCAGGCTGCGGGGCCTGGTACCATGATCGACAGCGGAGATAGTATGACAAACGGAGAAATAATGATGCCGGACCCTTTGTTGCATGAGCCGTTCCCTCTGTTAGACTTAAGGTCAAGTTGTAGCCGGGCTGGAGAACGGCACGATACGCCCGGTGGTGAGTCGGGAACTGCCCCTCGCGGACGCGGCAAAGGCCCACCATGCGGTGATGGAGGCGAGCACCCTGGGGAAAATAGTGCTGATCCCCTGATCGGGATTAATCTTTTTGAGCAACGTTCCCGCATATCCCCGAAAGCGTATGTCCTCTTGCGGAAATATTTTTACATATTTTCTTGAAATCGGCCAAAAGTGCGTTATACATCTAAGAACGCACATGTTTGCGAAAAACACAAAAACGGAGGGACGGCTTCATGAAACTCGAAGAGATCAAGGGAATCGCCAAGAAACACAACATCAAGACGGCTAAGGCAAAAAAGTCCGATCTGGTGCGGACAATTCAGCAGGCCGAGGGGAA
>JBGPID010000124.1:0-8110 GCA_041484725.1 Geobacteraceae bacterium
CTTCGAATTTCGGCAGTTGACCGGTAGCGGTCATGCTCTCCCTGTTTACCATAAAGGGCGGAAGCATTTCAACATAATTGTGCCGACCGGTATGAAGGTCGAGCATAAAGTTGATGAGAGCCCTTTCCAAGCGAGCACCGGCCCCTTTATAGAGGGTAAATCGTGCTCCTGTAAGCTTGGCGCCACGTTCAAAATCCAGTATTCCCAAGGACTCGCCGAGTTCCCAGTGAGGTTTCGGTGGAAAGGAGAAAACCGGGGGTTCGCCCCATTTTCTAACCTCCACATTGTCGGCCTCGGACGCGCCGATCGGCACAGCCTCATTGGGGATATTCGGCATTGTCATAAGGAATTGTTCAAGGTCTTCTTCGATACCCTTCAGTTCCTCATCGAGCGCCTTGATCCGGACCCCGACCTCGCGCATCTCGGTAATTTGCCCCTGGGCCTGGCTTTTGTCCTTGATGCGGCTTATCTCTTCGGAGACCCGGTTGCGCAAGGCCTTCAGCTCTTCACTCTGGCGGAGAAGCTCCCGGCGTCTCGCGTCCAGCGTCCTGAAACCGCCCAGGTCCACGGTCCCGCCCCTGGTCTTGAGACGCGCCTCAACGGTTTCCAGATTTTCCCGCAGAAATTTGCTGTCGAGCATACGAAAAACCTTTACAATCGGCTAAAGAAAGCTATATTTTTTATCATTTGCCTGCGGACAAGTCAACATTATTCGGCTTGCGAAAAGGAAACATGCGCTTTCGGGAAAAACTCATCATTTGCGCGGCAGTAATCGTCATCTCCGCCCGTCCGGCAATTGCCCGGGAAATCATCATCAACGCCGTCGGTGACATCATGCTGTCCGGCTCCGGAGCGGTTACCTGCAAACGGCTGGGGTACGACTATCCCTTTGCGGCAACAACGGCGGAGCTGAAGAAGGGCGATATCGCCATCGGCAATCTGGAATCCCCCATAGCCGGGGGAGGGAGGGAATTCACCAACAAGAAATTCCGTTACCGGAGCGCACCACAAGCCGCGACAGCGCTCAAAAACGCCGGTTTTTCCATCGTCACCCTCGCCAACAACCATATGATGGACTTCGGCGCCACCGCCATGGAGGAGACGCGACAGTATCTCGACCGGGCGGGTATCGGCTGCACGGGGGCGGGCGCATCACTGGCCACGGCGCGAAGGGGAGCCATTTTTACGATCGGGGGGATGAAGGTCGCGTTTCTTGCCTACTCCCTTACCCTGCCCGACGACTTTTACGCCACCGCCACTCGAGCCGGGACCGCGCCGGGCCTTGGCCGCTACTACCGGCAAGACATTGCCGAGGCGAGAAAGGTGGCTGATTACGTGCTGGTTTCCTTCCACTGGGGGACGGAATCCACCGCCATGCCGAAGCCTTACCAGGTGACCGCGGCCCATCGCGCAATCGATGCCGGGGCCGATGTGGTGATCGGTCATCATCCCCACGTGCTTCAGGGGATAGAGCGCTACAAAAACGGCGTCATCTTCTATAGTCTGGGGAACTTTGCTTTCGGCACCACCAGCAGATCATCCGACCGGAGCGTCATTGCCAGGATCACCATGGAAAACGGCGTCAAGGGAGTAGAGCTGCTGCCGTTGAACGTGCTGAACCGTGACGTCCATTACCAGCCCAAACTGCTTTCGGGTAATGAGGGGCAGAAGGTCATCGACCATCTTACCTGGATCTCCAGAAAATGGAAGACGACCGTAACCGCCAGCGGCGGGCATTACCTGGTCGAGATGGAGAACCCGGAGCGTCTGGCCCGGAAATGAAAATCGTGTGACGTTCAGCGTGCGAAGGAAAGCCCTTAATCCTGGAGTCAGGAGGGAGGTCATTATGTATCGGCTGTTTATTGCCATCGATCTGCCGGAGCAGGTGAAAGAAGCGGTTGCCGGTATCGCCGGGGACCTGCCGGGGGCGCGCCGGGTCCCCCGGGAACAGATCCACCTTACCCTGCGCTTCATCGGCGAAGTGGACGAAGGGATGTTCCTGGCAATCAAAAGGGTGTTGAGCGCGGTCAGAGACGCCCCCTTCTCCCTGACCCTGAAAGGGGTCGGCCACTTCCCGCCGGGAAGGCATCCCCGGGTGCTCTGGGTGGGAATGGAGGAGAGCGAACCGCTTCGTGAACTGCAGAAAATGGTCGAACTGGCGCTGATCGGCGCCGGGGTCGCGGCGGAAGAGCGCGGGTTTTCCCCGCACATCACCATCGCCCGCCTGAAGGAAACCCCTCCTGCCAGGGTCGCCCTGTTGGAGGAGAAGCACCAGCTGTTTGCTGCCGGACCTTTTCCGGTAGGGGAGTTTTATCTCTATTCCAGCACCCTTACCCGCGAGGGGGCGATCCACAAGCGGGAAACGACCTGCCGGCTTTCACCTGGCGATCCCATGTAGCAGCGGCTCTTCTTTTGCCCGATGATTGGCGGGTGACACCCTCCCCCTTGATTCCCCCGCGGCTTTTCGTCTCTGCGCTACAGGCGGCAGCTCGACAATCCCCCCTTTGCCACGTGCTGCTGGTGGTACTCCTCCGCCCGCCAGAAAACGGCAGCAGGAACAATCTCGGTGACGATGGGGCGGCAATGCCTGCCGGAGGCCTGTTCCCTCGCCAGTGAAGACCTCGCCTGCTCCGCCTGCTCCGGGGTATGGTAAAATATCACGGATCGGTAGTTGCTCCCCACATCAGGCCCCTGACGGTTCAGCTGGGTAGGGTCATGTCCCTCCCAGAATAGCTGCAGTATCTCGTCATAGGAGATCCGTGAGGGATCGAAGGTCACCTCAACAACTTCGGCGTGGCCGGTGGTGTGGGAGCAGACCTCCTGGTAGGTAGGGTTTTCCTTTGCGCCCCCCATGTAACCGACCTGGGTGGAGACAACCCCCTGCGTCTGCCTGAACAGCTCCTCCACATGCCAGAAGCAACCCGCGCCAAGCGTCGTCTTATCCATTTCGTCCCCCTTTATCTTCATTCTGAAACATTCATTTATCCCCGGTAGTCAACCACCCCTCTCCTCCCGAAACAGTGCAAGGAACTCCATGACGAGCCGGTAGGTAATCCCCCACAACACCGGCTTGCCGCGTTGGGGGAGGCGGATTGCAGGACGATTCAGCATTTCACCGCCAAACCTGACCGGGGCGATGATGCGATGTTCAGGGGCGTTGAGGTCGGCAAGGGAGACCCAGAAGAGATCGCGGACCTCATGACTCAGGACGAACAGGGGAAGCTTCTCCACCCTGTAGACATGGCACGATACCAGCACCGGCAGGTGGGCGCCGGCAATGTCGGACAGGCAGCCGAGATAACGACCGCCACGAAGGTCGAGTCCGATCTCCTCCCTTGTCTCGCGCTCCGCGGTTTGCCGCGTGCCGCTATCCTCCGCTTCCACCTTGCCGCCGGGAAAGCCGATATCCCCCGACCAGGGGTCGCCGGCGCGGGGCGCCCGTTCGATAAAGAGCGCCTCCGGCCCATGCGCCCCCGGCCGTAACACGAGGGCCACCGCCGCCCTGGTGTGAGCGGGGAGATCGAGATGCGTCGGGTGATGACGGGCGAGAATGCGGATAATACTGTCAAATGTCATCAAAACGGCGCTCCTGCCCCTCTCGCGTTGGACCTGGGTTAATGTTGCGGAATTGCCCCTGGTAAAGCGCTGCAAAGGGGGAAATTCCCCTACTCGAACTGCGCCCTGAACTCCTCGACGGCCCGACGCAGCTCGGCGACTTCCGTGTGGAGCGATGCGACCTCCTTTTCCAGAGTCGCGAGCCTTTCGTTCTCGGCCATGACCTTGAGCCGCGCTTCTTCAGGGGGCACGGCGCGCTCCTCCTCGACCGTTTCCGGCGCACCGGCGAACATATGGGCGTAACGCTGCTCCTTGCGGCCGGGCTGGCGGGGCAGAATCGTGGCGAGTGGAGGAGTGCGCTCCATCAGCTCCTTCAATGCTTCCTCAACATCGGCCAGGTCGGCAAAGGGGTGCATCCGCTCCGCCCTGGCGCGCAGTTCGCCCATCGTCTGGGGGCCGCGCAAAAGGAGCTCGGCGAGCAGAGCCAACTCCGCCGGGTCGAGGCGCAGCCTCTCCATCAGGGCATGGCGGTATTTCGGCACCCGCCCCCCTTCCGCCGACACCAGCGCCAGCTGTTTTATGCGCAGGGAGTCAAGGGCGCGGATCACCTCGGTCTCTTCAAGGTTCATTACCGGTTCGCGGTTGGATTTCTGGTTGCAGGCGTTTGTCAGCGCGTTGAGGGTGAGGGGGTAGTACTCCGGGGTTGCCAGTTCCTTTTCGATCAGGCAACCGAGCACCCGGACCTCCTTACCGTTCAGGATCGTTTCCATTTATCGCTCCTTTTCATGATCAGCTTATCCGGAGGTTCCAGTATACCAGGATTAGCCATGTGACGCATGTATTTTCATGGAAAACGACTGTAAAGCGCGGCAATAATGCCCCCGGGAAATTCTTTTCTTGAATATTTGCATATTTTTCAGTTAAATGGGGTGTGCGAGAATGCCGGTATGCTGCTGCCGACAAACATGGAGTACAGCGGGGCAATATTTCCGCAGAGGTGATATCTTTCCAGCAGAGAGAGGAACTCAAGTCATGTCATTCACCGGAGACCTGGAACACCTGCCGATTGTCGACGTCATCCAATTGCTGCATGCGACAAGAAAGGCGGGCATTCTGCACGTCAAGAGCCGCAAGGGCGAAAGTCAGCTGGTTTTTAAAGACGGATATATCGTCAGCGCCAACCACTTGAACAACCGTGTGCGCATCGGCAAAATCCTCGTCGATCGTAACGTCATAACCCCTGACATTCTCGATCAGGCCCTCCGGGAGCAGAATGATGCAGGGCCTGATCGAAAACCTTTAATTATTACCTTGATTGAAAAGGGGATGGTAAAAGAAAAGGATGCGTATGAGGGATTGCAACAGCTCATAGAAATGACCATTGTCGAGATATTGACCTGGAAAAAAGGGACCTTCACACTGGATGTCCTCCCGGAATCCGTTGCCGATGGATACAGATACTTTCCGGAAAAAATGAACCGGGAGATCAATGTCGATACGCAGGGGATTTTGATGAATTCCCTGCGTATTTTCGACGAAAAAATGCGTGACGGCGAATTGCAGGAAGAAGATTATACGGAAGACGCGGTTTCTCCGGAAGGGGCCGTGGCAGGAGAGGAAAGCCCGCTTCTTTCCGCGGATGACTTAGGCCTTGCGGACCTCGATCAACTGGAGAAAAAAACACCACGGATATATTCCGTTCTGGAAGAATGGGACCCATGCGAAATCCATCGTCGGAACCTCGATAAGATAGTACCCCCCCTTTCTTTGCAGGAAAGGGAATCTCTTGTCTCGTTCCTCGGGAAATTTTCCGCCGCTGCAAACAAAGACGAAGGAACGGTGCATCGGGGGGGGGCTCAATCCATCCTTTTTTTCAGTTACGACGAACTCTTCAAGTATTCCGTCACGACGGTCTGCAAGCATGCGGGGATTCTCGTCTTCGCGACCAACGAGGAACAGGACCTCGATCACATCATTGACCGGTCCCTGGCCAATAACTCTCTTCCGGTTCTCGTCTTTGACTCCCCGGAAAACGCAGACGGGGAATTTTCCGCGGACCAGATCGCCTCCCTGCGCCGACAGAAAAAAGATAAATATCCGCAAATCTGCGTCATCCAGCTTGTATCGCCTGACGCAGCCGCTTTCGCGCTGCAATCATACAATGACGGCGTCAGGGCCGTCCTCCCCAGACCTTCCCGCGAAGAAGGCAATGACGGTTTTGTTGCCGATACCGTGCAATTCCTGCAGATCTTCCAATCGTATCTGCTGCGCTATACGGAAGAGCGTAAAGACACCTTCGCCGGAAACCTCAGAAAAACAATCATGGCCCTGAGGGACCTCATGGAAGCGCCGGAAGTGGCCCTTGCACTCCTGCAGTTTGTCGCCGGAATTTTTGAACGCTCGATCACCCTGATAGTCCGTGAGAGTGAACTTGTTGCCGAAAAAGGGATCGGGGTCAAGGCCGAAAAGAGCAAGGGGGCAACCCCGGCAATGGGCTTCCGGATCCCCCTGGGAAAGCCTTCGCTGCTGCGTAACGTGATCGAGGAAGGGTGCATGTTTTATGGGATAACCAATGATGCGGTTGTCAGGGAATATCTCTTTAAGACTATCGGCGCCCCGAGCCGTTCATCCATTCTTCTCCTCCCGCTCAAGCTGCGCGGAAAAACCATCTCCCTCACCTATGGTGACTTCGGCAGCAAAGAGCCGACAGTAATAGAACTCGATCTGCTGGGAATCCTCGCGAGACAGGCAGAGTTGGTCCTGGAAAACTCAATATATCGCAAAAAACTTGAAAAACCTCTCGTTAAAGGGTAATCATATATCATTGAATTTGAATTACGGGGTACTGTCATGGATATGAAGATGTTGAACCAGATTCTGGAGATCGCTTTTGAAAAGAAGGTTTCCGACCTTCATTTCGAAGTGGGCAATCCTCCATTTTTCCGGGGGCGCGGCCAGTTGCTCCGCTCCAAACTGACGAAACTGACCCCCGATGAAACCGAATTCATTGCCAATAGAATTATGGAGCACAACAACCGTAAGCTCCCCGCGGATTTAAAAGAGATCGACACCTCCTATTCATTGCCGAGCGGGGGGCGATTCCGGGTCAGCATCTTCCGCCAGCGGGGTTATATCGGCATCGTCATGCGGGTCATCCCCCCCCATATCGGCACCTTCCAGGAACTGAACCTCCCCGCGGTGCTGGGAGAAATTGCCCAGGCGCCGAACGGCCTCATTCTGGTTACCGGACCCACCGGCAACGGTAAATCCACCACTCTTGCCTCGATGATCCGGTTTTTGAACGAGACTTGCAGCTTTAATATCATCACGATAGAAGATCCGATCGAACTGCTCTTTTCTTCCGCCAAAAGCTGCATCATTCAAAGAGAAGTAGGGATCGATACGGATAATTTTTCCACCGCCTTACGCGCCTCTCTGCGTATGGACCCCGATGTCATCATGGTTGGTGAGCTGCGGGATCTGGAAACGATCGACGCCTGTATCAAGGCCGCGGAGACTGGGCATCTAGTTTTATCGACCCTCCATACCCAGAACGCCGCTTCCACCATCAACCGGCTGATCGGCCACTACCCCCCGGATGCCCAGGAGGTGATCCGCCAGAGACTCGCCGAAGTCCTCATCGCCACGATCTCCCTGCGGCTGATCAAGGATAGAACCGGTGAACGCCTGCTGCCGGTCGTTGAGGTGATGCGGACGACAAGCACCATTCAGGCTTGCATTCGCGAAGGGCGCCTCGATGAGATCGAAAAACACATCGAAAACGGTCAATCCCAGTACCAGATGCAGACGCTGGATCAGCACCTGGTGCAACTGTGTCAACAGAACCTCATTACCTTCGAACAAGCCAAGCGGACCACTCGGTCATCAGACCTGGAGAGAAAGCTGACTTTTACCAGCGAGTAATAAGTTTCCCAAGGATTTAATGTGAAGGTTCTGTTCGTTCATCCCCGCGGCAACAACTGGCTCGCTGACATGAAGGACATCAGCTCGATATTCAATATCATGCCTCCCCACGGCATGATGAGTATCGCCTCCTTCCTCGAACAGCGAGGCATTGAGACCGCCTTCATCGACTGTTACGCGAAGCCCCTCCCGCTTGAGGAACTGGTTGCGGCAATTGTCCTGCAAGAGGCGGATGCCGTAGGCTTTTCCTGTACCACTTCATCTTTCCTTGAAGGTTATCATATTGCCGAGCGCCTCAAAGAGCGACTCCCCAAGGTCCCGATTATATTTGGCGGCGCCCATGCCTGTTCGATGGGGGCGACACTTCTCGACCGGTTTCCGGCAATCGATTTTCTGGTGATAGGAGAAGGGGAGAATTCCCTGTACGAGCTGATTAACGCCGGTTTCCGTGACGTCGTCCGGATACCCGGCATAGGCTATCGTGAAGACGGCCGGGGGCGGCTATCGTCCGTGCGGGAGCATATAGCAGACCTGGACACCCTTCCGTTCCCGGCCTATCACCGCCTCCCCGGTTTTCCCAATGCCTACAACCTCCCCCTCTTCAGTTATCCCACCCATCCAAACACCAGCA
>JBGPID010000125.1:0-8098 GCA_041484725.1 Geobacteraceae bacterium
ATGGAATGGTTTTCCAACATAAGCAACGGCAATGATTATATCTCTCCTGAACGGATCGCGGGGCTCACACCGACTTGCAATCCGAATGAAGGGTAGGCGACCGGGAGGGGGAGGGTAGCCACCAGGCAAAGCCGGCAGGATTATCGTTTGCTTGCCGCCGGGAATTACGGAAATCCCGGAAACAGAAGGCCATGCTAATCTAAGCAAGGCCTTTTTTATTGCCGGAAAGCTGCTCCCTTATCGACTGCAACGGCGGCTTATGGAAGGGGAATAACCAGTTGTGGGATCAGGCCCATGGAAAGGCGCGGATAACCGGAGGGTCGCCTTCTATTGCAAGGGTTGCGATGTAACCGTGCGGGACCGGGATGTCGATGAGGCTCCAGCCGGCCGGCTCGCCGGAGGATGTCCGGTGTTCAAGGAGGAGCGGAGGGTGACCGGGGAGGAGTGAAACGTCAAAACTGTCGGCGGGCATGGAAAAACCTCTGCCGCACCCTTTCAGATAGGCTTCCTTGCGCGTCCAGCAGCGGTAGAATGCGGCTAACTGCTCACCTGGCGCGAGGCTGAAGAGCTCTCCCTTTTCCCGGGGGGAGAAGGCAATCCGCGCCATCTCCCGGAACGGCAGATTCTCCTCTATCCTCTCCAAGTCGATCCCCACCCGGCGGCTGCGGGCAACGGCCAGAACGAGCCTGTCATCGGCATGGGAGAGATTGAAAGAGAGCGATTCGTATCCGGCCCCATCAGCCAGGCATGGTTTCCCATGCTCCTCTTCGCCAAGCCGGATATCTTCCGGCCGTACCCCCAGACATGCAGCCAATGTCACGCGGAGAAAACCGCGCCCCGCCACGAAACGGTCCCTGACCTGCCTGTTCCGCAGGAGGGTAGCCCTGGCCAGTTCCGCAGGGTCGAGAAGCTGCTCCATGCGCGCCAGCCAAGCGGCTTCCCGGTCGAGGCGGGTGAACCGGATCTGCACCTCATTAACTGCCGGGATTGTCGCCCGGGTCATCTCCTCCCCCGGGAAAGCCAATCTTTAAGCCTCTTGAGCCCTTCGTCGATGGAAATTTGCGGAGAATAGCCAAGATCGCGGCGGGCCGCGGTGATATCGAACCAGTGGGCCGTGGCCATCTCCCGGGCAATGAAGATGGTCATGGGGGGCTCGCCGGAGAGCCGCAGGATTTTCCAGAGGGCTTCGCAGATGACGCCGGCAGCCAGGGCCGCCCCGGTCGGCACGCTTCGAGTAACCGGAGGCAGGCCCGCGGCTGCAAGAATCCGGTCCACCATCTCCCAGAGCGGGAGCGGCTCGCCGTTGCTTATGAAATATGCCTTGCCGGATACTGCCCCGCCATGCACGAGGCGGTCGGCGGCGAGGAGGTGGGCATGGGCGGCATTGTCCACGTAGACCGTGTCCACCAGGCAGGGGCGGTTGCCGATCCGCCGCAGTTTGCCGGCCTTCCCCCTGGCGACGATGCGGGGAACGAGGTGGTTGTCGCCCGGTCCCCATATCAGGTGAGGGCGGAGCGAGACAGTGGCGAGCTGCGTAGAGTTGGCGGCAAGCACCCGCTGTTCAGCCATGGCCTTGGTCCGCGGGTAGTGGGCCTGGTAATGCTCCGGGTAGGGGAGCGATTCGTCACCACCCTCCACGTCCCGGCCGTCGAAGACCACGCTCGGCGATCCGGTAAAGACGAGGCGGCCGATCCCGTGGTGGCAACAGGCGGCGATGACATTCTCCGTACCGGCCACATTCACCCGGTAATACTCGGCAAAACTCCCCCAGATGCCCGCCCTGGCCGCCACGTGGAAGACGATGTCGCACCCTTCCGCTGCCCGGATCACGGCCTCCCGGTCGGCCAGGTCGCCCCGGAACTGTGCCACGCCGAGTTCCCTGAGCAGGGGATAATCCCCCCGGGAGAAACTTCTCGCCTCATCCCCCCGCTCCACGAGGAGCCGCACGATCGCCCCGCCGAGAAAGCCGCCGCCGCCGGTCACCAGGGCCTTCATGGGAGTCTCCGGCTGGCCCATAGGGCAAGCTTTTCCCTGAAAATTTTTGCGTTGTGGCGGATATCCACGGGAAAGGCGGGGTGGAAGAGGATGGCGGTGATCCCGTGGGTATGGATGTGGGCACGGCCGATGGCAAGAAGCTCCCGGCGTACTTTTGCCCGGTCAACCCAGGTTCCCTTTTCCAGCTCAACGCAGAGGACCGGTAGTTGCCGCCCCGGTTCGCCGACACCGACCAGGGCGGTGCGCGCAACGTCGGGATGGGTATTGAATACCGCCTCGCAGGGGATGGTGAAGAGGGTCTCCGTCGGGGTCACCACGCGCTGAGACTTGCGGCCGCAGAACCATATCCTCCCCTCCGCGTCCATACCCCCCAGGTCTCCCATGCGGTGGAAGAAGCCCCCACCGGCCGGATCGGCGATCTTCGCCAGCTGGTCGGCATCGGGCCGGTTGTAATAACGCCGCGTCACCTGCTCCCCCTGGACAACGATCTCGCCGATCTGGTGCATCGGCATGCGGAGCGAGTCGTGCCAGAGGGGAATAGGTCCATCGCTGATCCTGATGATCTCCAGCCGCACCCCCGTAACCGGTCTGCCGATACAGACCCCCCCGCCGGCATCGGTGATCGACCGGGTTTCCCCCAGGATCTCACTGCTGCCGATGGAGCAGACGGGGAGCGCCTCTGTCGCGCCGTAGGGGGTGAATATCTCCACCCCGGGATTAAGCATCCGGGAGAACCGCTCAAGGACTGCGGCCGGCGCCGGCGCACCGGCGGAAATGACCCGTCGCAGCGAGGGGAGGCGTATGCCGTGCTCCGCGCCATAGCGGCCGACCCGATTGATGAGGGCCGGCGAACCGAACATGGTGGTAACACCGCAGCTCTCGATGGCCCTTATGATCTTGTGCGGGTTGACCGACGCCGGCCGGGTGAAGTTCATCTCGGGAATGACGGCCGTCATGCCGAGGGCCGGGGCAAAGAGGGCGAACAGGGGAAAGGTGGGGAGGTCGATCTCCCCCGGTTCGATGCCGTAGACGCGACGGAGCGCCTCCACCTGGGCAGCGAAGTTCCCGTGGCTGTAAACGGCTCCCTTCGGCGGACCGGTGCTGCCGCTGGTGAAGAGGATGGCCGCGACATCGTCCGCTACCGTCGGCGCCAGGGGAAAGGGGAGCTGCTCATGGCAATCGATGAGGGCGTCCAGGGTGGTCCCTTTCCAGAAAAGGCGCGGTCCCACGGTGACGAAGGTGCGCAGCGTTTGCTTCCCCCAGCCGAAGAGGAGACGGGCGATATGCGACTTGGGAATGCCGATGAAGGCATGGGGCTCTGCCTCGGCCAGGCATTTCTTGAGGTTTCGTAACCCCAGCCCCGGATCGATGAGGACCGGCACCGCCCCTACCTTGAAGAGGGCAAAGGTGATGGCGAAGAATTCCGGACCCGGCGGGACCATAAGGCAAGTCCGCACCCCCCGGCCGATGCCGCGGACCTCGAGGCCGTGGGCGATCCGGTCGCAGAGCCCGTTCAGCTCCCTGAAGCTTAAGCGACGGTTTTTCCGGGGGAAGACGATGGCTGGGGTGTCGGGCTGGCAACGGGCCATTTCCGGAAGATGGGCGGCGATATTTATCAGGTTGCTGCTGTTCATACCACCATGTGCTCCCAAGTCATATTTCCCGTCAATGATGCAGTCTAACGACCAAGTAGTCAAGAAAGAAAACCGGACACCTGTATGCATGAAAGATGCGATCTGCATAGCCGGAAAAAAAATCCCTCCGGGGATCGGAGGGATTCATGACAATATAGACGAAGTAATTTTCTTCCGGCGGTTTTTAACCTATTTCTTTTTTTTCGATTCCTTCCTGATTTCCTTAACAGTCTCCTTCTTTTCAGATGCGGGCCAGTTGTTCAGATCATGGGCTATGAAGTGACAATCATAGCATTTCGGGAATTTCTGCAAAATGCCGGCGGCGTGGGGGGAGCTGTGGCAGCTCTGACAATTGGGAACGGTCCTGTGTTTTCCCGCATGGCAAAATACGCAGGCCAGGTTTTTGTGTTTGGACTTGTTTGCGCTCAAAAGATTCATCGCCTTCTGATGGCAGGCGCCGCATGACTTGTTGGGGATATCCGAACCGTATGTGACGACCTTGGGCATGTGGGCCTTATGGCATTTTTTGCAGTCCGCCTGGGTCATGTCGGTCGCGTGTGGTTTATGGCACTGGACGCACTGAGGGACGATACGGTGCACGGTGTGGCATGTAGAACAGTAAAGATTTGTGTGTTTGCTCTTGTTTTCCCTGAGCTGGCTGATCTCCTTGGAATGACAGGTCAGGCAGGGATCGGTCACATTGTTGCCGAAAGAGACCTTGAGAGGGGTGTGGGGATTCTTGTGGCAACCCAGACATCCCTTCAATTCAAAGTGGGCCTTCCCGGTGTGGCATTGGTCGCATTTGGGGATGTTATCCTTGGATGCGGGACGATGGCTCGCGTGACAGTCGAAGCAGGTGATCGATTTGTGCCCGGCCCCGGCGGCAGCTATATCCGCGGGGGGATTTGCATGGCACTTTACGCAATCATCCACCGTCAAGACGGCTTTTCCAGGTGTCGCCGCGCCCGACAGAGCTGCAAAGCCGAGAACAAGAGGGATCGTAACCGCGACGATTACTACATGCCTAATCCATTTCATTTCCATTTTACCTCCTAATTGAATGATTTAATATTGTCACCTTTTGTCATCCGTCAGGTGTATATCGGGACGAAAAAACTAAAACATTTCATTAATTGCCGGCGCGTTCAGGTGTTTTACATGGCTGAAAACGGCGGTTCCCGCGTTATGAATGGTAAAGACCAGATCTTTTACATCCGAGGCAAAAACCTGTGAGCAGATAGTTCAGGAGGCGGCCAGCGCCAAAAGAACGCTCAGAAGGAACATGGAATTTTCCTGAATGGTAAAGCAAGGGTAAACCTTGACGTTGCAATTCTATTACTCAAAAAAAACGCCGCTGTCAAGGTATTCGTTGCTCTGAGGGCGTTAAAATAGATTCATAAACGCGGTTTAAATCCCCTCGATGCGGGCAAGGAACTCCGCGATGAAAGGTATCAGTCCCGCGTGCAGGTCTTTGATTTCCGGGGGTATGTCGTCCGCTTCTCTTTTATAACTTCATATATTCTCTTCAGGCCTGTTATGGAAGCTCTTTATTGCCGAACGTTAACCGCGCGGTACTCCAAGGGACTATTTTAGCCCTGGCAAATTTTCGTTGAACACTTGCCAAGGTTTCTCCCCGGATTTCGATTTGGGTCAATCTCTGGGGTTGCATACCCGCATCGTTAGCCCAGAGGAAGGTGGGTATTTCCACCGGATAGAACCCCATGGTCATGGCAGCGACCATGTCCGTTGCCAAGGGATTTGTGCCTGCAATGATCAGATTCATCTTGACCAGATTGCCGTTTTCGGGGCCGTTTCCTTGCATGGCCGTTGACCCGTCAATAACGACCAGCCCCAATTTATTTGCCCGCACCATGTCGACAACGGCAGCCGCAACTCCCGAACCCTCCACATTTGCAGCCTGGTCGTGAACCAGGCTGCGCACGGTTTCATACACCGATCCGGGGTATAATCCGATCAGGTTCTTCATCCCCAAAGTCACCTTCCCCAACATATGGGTCTTCATCATGGGAACGGAACAGAGCATGTCAATATCGGACAGTGACTTATGGATAGTTATCTCGTTAAAGACAAAACCATTGGGCACCGCCACCGTTGTCATGTCTCCTGTATGGAGATTGGTCAGAGGAATCCCCAGCGTGTCGTAACCCAAGGTATGGAATACATGTTGCTGCATCGCGTCCAATATAGTCTGATCCTTTGTCCGATATACCTCCCCTTTTATAATATTATAGCCGGTAGCGCATGCCGATCCTTCGCCGATAAGGACCTCCTTCCCTGCGCCCTGCATAAGCTGTGCAAGTGTTCTGATGACTTCCAGGTTGGTTGTAGATCTTTTGCTGTCACTCACCAGATTGGGCTTTAGCATGATCTTCTGCTTCCCCAATGTAACCTGGGTAATACCTCCCAGTAGTTCTATTGCTTCTTCCACCGCCAGGTCTATCCTGCCCTTTCTTATCCTGGCTATGCTCACCACGTCTGTTGTCGGTTCATCCCCGGACTGCAAAGTCCAGTTCCCGGTTTTCGTCTCATACTGCGCCGAAACAAGGGTGGCGCCTTCCAGGAGATTGCCCCATGACTGCCCCGGGTCGACCCAGACGGTAGCCGATCCCGATCTCGCGTTGACGAGCTGATGTCCTATGATGTTCACTGCAAGGACCTGTGGCCCCACTCCCACCGGCACGAGGTTAAAGCATGCGGGCCCGGGGTTGTTGACGCGGGAAGTCTTCGCCATCCCGTGAGGCATGAATGTCAACATCATCACCGTATTTCCCTGATAGATGACCTCCCCCTTCCATCCGCCACTGTACTGTGTTAATTTGATCTTGTCGGCGACATATTTGGGATATCCGATGCTCCTTCCGGCATCGCAGGCCAACTGGTTGTCCACCGGCATGGTAACGGTATAGAGACCGGGCGTTCCCTGGTAATTACACACAAGCATCACATAGCCTTCGTGATATGGAACGAGGGGTAAGGTCACACTGTTGTAGAAGGCTACGGCTATGATAACCTGAGGCGAATCCGGCATATCAAATACCGCTGGAAGGAGTTGACGATAGAGAGTGAGGTTCGTTGGCTGGAAAACAGCGGTTATGCTGTGCTGCGCATGGTAAAACCATGCCTTGCCAGCAGAGGTGAAGGGAATAGCTCCTGTTTCACCCAATACGCCGCCGGCGTGCCCGAGAATCGATGACGACAGCACGGCAGCTGCGGCGCCGGCGCCGACCTGAAGGAACTCCCTACGAGAAAAGTCATATTTCCCCATCTGCATATCCCTCCTTTTTTAGTCCGGATCTATCAATCCGGGAATTTGTTAATCAACGGAATTCAAACTTTTATGTGTTCATGCGCAAGTCGCACGACGGCGTGTCACCACGGCTCCCGTTCATGCGTCGTAGTTGCGTGAACTCGTTATTTACCGGAGTTCCGGCCATATTCCTTCCCTCAAATTTATCTTTAGAAATAAACCGCAAATAAAACATGGCACAACTATTCGGTAAATAATAAAGTTACAATTATGGATAATATTCCATATGGCCTATTAACCGGATTTACTGTCAACATCCTCAGGCTCCTCCCAAGTTTCTTCGACCAGCGGATTAGGATGCCCAGGTGAGCAGATTGTGGCCTTTTTAATTTCTGCCAACCCCTTTAAACAAAAAAGGCCGCTCCATCAGCACCTGGCTTTTGGTTACGGCCTTTCATCATCCCTCATGATCCCAGTGGTGAAGCATCCAGCGTCCCCCCGGAAAGGAATTGTATCTATTTCTATGAACTTTTTTTTATTATTCCATAACCATATTATTTGTCAATAATTTTTGGGTGTTCGTGAATAATCTCCAGCAAACGGCGTTTACCCGTAAAGAAGGAAGCTTCATGGTGTCTGGCAGGGCGCACTTCCATTGGTGCGGGCAAGGAACTCCGCGATGAGAGGGATCACCTCGTCCTGCATGTCTTCCAGTATGTAGTGGCCTGCGTCGGGATAGCGGTGCACTTCGGCGTTGGGAAAGCGTCGCACCCACTCGGCGAGGAAACTCCGGTCGAAGACGAAGTCCAGCTCTCCCCAGAAGATCGTTGTGGGGAGATCGTGGAAAGCTGCGGTTCCTTTAGCCGTCTCGCTCACAAGGTCATAGCTCCGGTCGCCGGGGAGAAGTGGAATGTCCTGGACAAAACGGAGGGTGGCGATGCGGTTTTGCCATGTGTCGTAGGGGAGCCGGTAGACACGCCGGAGCTCAGCCGTTAGCGGATTGCGCCGGCAGCCGACAAAGGAGGCAACGAGGCTGAAGGCGTTGCAGCCGCGCACGAGAAAGGCGCCGAGCCGTGTGTCGCGGCAGAGTCGCAGGAAGAAGGGGAGCCGCTTTTCCCCGGGGAGATGAAAGGCGGCGGTGTTGAGGATGACCAGACGCCTGATCCGCGAGCTGTGGCGGACGGCATAGGCCATGCCGATC
>JBGPID010000126.1:0-8064 GCA_041484725.1 Geobacteraceae bacterium
AACAGCAATCTGCAGAACCTTTTAGCCAGTCAGAATAATGCCAGCAGCCTCTCCTCGATCTCACTCATCGGCAAGGTGGTCTCGGCCCAGAATTCACAGGTGGCCTTGACATCCGGCAGCCAAAGCACAGTTGGCATGAGTCTTCCCTCGGACGTGACGCAGGTAAGCGTGCAGATCAAGGACGCAAGCGGCAAGGTAGTCAGGACGTTGACGCAGGGGGCAACCGCCGCCGGCATCAGCAGCATGACATGGGACGGAAAGAGCGACGGAGGCCAGGTTCTACCGTCCGGAACATACAGCTTTACCGTTTCCGGAACTGATGCCTCCGGAGGAAAGATTGACGGAACCCCGATGATTCAGGGGCAGGTTACCGGCGTCAGGTTGTCCGGTTCTAGTCTGGTTCTTACCGTGAACGGCCTGGATGTGCCGCTCTCGTCCATAGTTGAAGTGAAGGGGGGATCTGTCTGATAGAAGGCATATATTTACCCAATCCGATAAAAGGCGCGGCCATTCAAAACCCCGCACCGGGGCACACCGGCACCGCCAAAAGCGCGAATGACTTTGCCGGAGTTCTTGCCGGCAAACTGAATGAATCCCGGGTGAAATTTTCCGGTCATGCCCTGGAAAGGCTCAAGGAACGCGGCATTCACATGAGTGAAACGGAGCTTAAGAAACTCGAAGGAGCCGTGTCAAGCGTGGCCGCGAAAGGAGGGAATGAATCCCTTATCATGGTTGGAGATGCGGCATTACTGGTCAGTGTCAAAAACCGGACGGTCATAACTGCATTTGACCGGAGGAATCTTGACGGGAATATTTTCACCAGGATTGACTCAGCCGCCATTTTCTGATCCTTACGGCGACTGCACATAAAATTACCAAACCAAGCGGGCCGGACCTCCCGAAGGAAGCCCGGGATTGCCTGACGAATCGGGCATCCAGAAATCAAACAACATAACATTGTTCAGTTTGCGGCTTTTACAGGCCTCGGCTGAACAGAAAAAAGGAGGCAGGAAATGAGTGTTACATCAGCAATGCAAACGGGCGTCAGCGGTCTTATGACAAATGGTGAAGCGATCTCGGTTATCGGCAACAACCTGGCAAACGTCAATACAATCGGATTCAAGGAGGGGAGGACACTTTTCTCTGATATGCTTTCCACCAATATCAACAGGGGGCAGATCGGCCGCGGCAGCCAGATCCAGGCGGTGCAGAACATGTTCGGCCAGGGCTCCATGGAAAACACCGGCAGCGCAACGGACCTGGCCATCCAGGGGGACGGCATGTTCGCCCTGCAGGCACCGAACAGTTCGGAACGTTTCTACTCACGGGCAGGCGCATTCAATTTCGACAGCAACAACATTCTCACCAATCCCGACGGTTATAAGGTCCTCGGCTACGGCATGACAGACATGATAAATGGCGTCTCGAACGGGGTTCTGGGGACGATCGATCTATCCAAATTCAGCACGATGCCGCCCAAGGCAACGACCACGCTGACGCTTATGGCCAACCTCGATGCCTCCCAGGCTGTTCCTGCTGCTGTATGGGACCCCGCCGCCGCCACCTTCAATCCTGTTACGGCCTCCAATTTTTCGACCAGCACGACCGCCTACGACGCCTTGGGGAATGCGAAACCTCTCACCCTCTATTTTGCGAAAAGCGGGGCAAATACCTGGGATATGTATACCTATGACGGCACAACCTATACCGCCGCCGGAGCCGGCACAGCGCTGACATTCGATGGAGCCACCGGCGCCTTGACGGCTCCCAGTCCTGCCACCATTGCCACCAACGGCCTGACCGTTGATATCACGGGCACAACCCAGTTCGCCACCCCATCCGCCATCTCTTCCCAGTCCCAGAATGGCTATGCAGCGGGAGACATGGCAAAGGTCTCGGTAGATGAAAAAGGATTCGTAAATGTCCTCTATACCAATTCCATGACCCAAAAAGTCGCCCAGGTTGCCCTGGCGAAGTTCGCCTCCCTCACCGGCCTCGATAAGGCTGGGGGAAGCCTTTACTCCGAAACCACGGTATCCGGGCCGGCAGTGATTGATCCTTCCAACCTCAGCAGCAACAAAATCGCCGCCAATTCCCTTGAGCAGAGCAATGTGGACATGGCGGACCAACTGGTCAAGATGATCACGACCCAACGGGCCTATTCTGCAAACTCCAAAACTATCACCACCGCCGACCAGATGATGCAGGATACGCTGAGTATCATAAGATAGTACCATCTCGGATTTAGGGGCGAAGCAGGTGAAACTGTTGCTTCGCCCCTCCTTCCTGTTTTGTCAAAATCTTGACCCCCCGGTTCAAAAAACAATCCCATTTCAACTGTTTGACATACGCCGGACCCTTCTCCATATTTGCTTCTGCGTCACAATACCCTGATTAGTCGACTCCTTCGGGTTTTAAGGCTGTTATGGAAAATTGGGTGGATGTGCTGGCATTGCTGTTGCAATAGCTGGTTGTGAACGATTAGTTACAAAAAGGAGGGAATAGTGGCAAGCCGGGACGAACAAGCCAAGGAAAAGAAAACAGCTGAAGAGAAGCCCTCAACCGGATCTAAGAAAAAACGTCTGATTATAATCGGTGGCATATCGGTTCTGGTCGTGGCGATAGCTGTTTCAGTATTCTTGTACATGCGGAGCAGTGGTGGAGATGAAGTGAGCGCGGAGGCCGGTGTCGAAAATAAACAAGAACCGGCCGGAAGCAAACAGGTGAAGGCAATATATCCGCTCGAGCCTTTTATAGTCAACATTTATGACGGACCGAACCTGCGCTATCTGAAGGTCAAGCTTGAATTCGAGATCGCCAGTCCTGAGACCAAGGCTGAGATCGACCCTTTCCAGGCGCCCATGCGGGATGCCATCCTGGTGCTTTTGAGCAGCAAGCACATGGAAGAGATTACTGTGACCGAGGGTAAGAACAAGCTTCGGAATGAAGTAATGGCCACCTTAGGCAAAATTGTGCCTCCCGGTAAAATCAGCCGGGTCTATTTCACTGATTTTGTCGTGCAATAGTCGCCGGAGGGAGTATGGAAAAAATACTGACGAGAGAAGAGATTGACGCCCTGCTGAATGATGTCGCCGAGGGGCGTATCGACCCGGAAAAGGAACTGGCAAGAGAGCAGGGAGGAGTGCTTAACTTCGACCTGTTCAACACCATGACCCACAAGGGGATGATGCCCAATCTCGATATAGTTTACGACAGTTTTATCAGGTCCTTCAGGGTTACCATGTCAAACCGGCTGCGCAGAATCGTCGAGATCAGGAAGGTGGGCGCGCGCCCATACAAATTCGATGATTTCCTGATATCTCTTCCGTCACCGGTCTGCATGGGCATATACAAAATCGAGCCATTGAAAGGGGCGTCGATGCTTGCCATGGACAGCAAGCTGGTCTTCACCATCATGGACAGCATTCTGGGGGGGACCGGCACTTCCCGCCTGCCGGAAAATAACCGGATGTTCACTTCCATCGAGCTGCGGATAATGCAAAAGATAGTGAAGGATGCGCTCCTCGATATGGAAAAGGCCTGGGCTCCGCTGCAGGCGACCAAAATGAGTCTGGTGCGCATGGAGATGAACCCGAGACTCGTCAACATCGTTCCTCCCGAACATCATGTGGTTGCCATGCAACTGGAAATCCAGATCGACAATATGAAAGGCGCCATGGTGTTTGCCTTTCCCTACATGACCGTCGAGCCGATCCGGGAGAAATTGAAGAACGGAGTCCAGTTCGACCTTGTAGCCGCCGACCCGAAATGGTCGTACAGGCTGTCAACGGAACTGGCGGAAGCGCCGCTGGAGATAACCGCGGAGATGGGAAATACCATGATCACTTTGCAGGAACTCATGAATCTTGCTCCCGGAGACACAATCCTACTCGATAAGGAGAGCCGGAGTGAACTGCTGATTAAGGTCGGCGGGATAGGCAAGTTCATGGGGGTTCCCGGAGAGCGTAGCGGCAACAAGGCGGTGCAGATAACAAGGATCATCAACAGGGAGGACGACAATGAGTGAAAATAATGTGAGCGAGTTGACGAAAGATCCTGCCGTGGATACGCACAAGCTTGATTTTATTATGGATATTCCGCTGCAAGTGACGGTTGAACTGGGAAGGACCAAACTTCTCGTCAGGGATATCCTGCAGCTTAATCAGGGAGCGGTTGTGGAACTCTCGAAAATGGCGGGAGAGCCCCTCGACGTTTTTGTCAATTCGAAGCTTGTGGCCCGTGGCGAAGCGGTGGTGGTCAATGAAAAATTCGCCATCCGTCTCGTCGATATCGTAAGTCCCAATGAACGAATGGAGAGGGTGTTATGAGAACGCCGGCAGTCGTGCTTTCCCTCTGCTTCCCTGCCATCGCCTGCGCCGCGAGCCAGCAGGGAATTGAAGGAGGAAGCATGGCAGGTGCTATTCTGCAAATGATTGCGTCGCTGGCTGTTGTCATCGGGATGATCTTCCTTCTCTACTATATCTACAACCGCTGGTTCAAGGGAATGGCAGGAGGAAGGAGCGGTTCCGGACGCATAAGGGTCGTAGAGACCCGATATTTGGCGCCGAAGAGGTCGCTTATGCTCGTCGAAGTGGCTGGCGAGTACCTTTTGCTCGGCAACGGAAGCGAAGGGGTGCGGCTGATAAAGAAACTCGAATTTGCGGATGAGTTTCATGCACACAACGCGAACTCGCCTCCCCAGCCGATTCCGGAACCCTTCCGTCAGCAATTTGACAACTTACTAGAAAAAGCGCGGGCGGGATATCAGGATCTGGTGAATAGTGATTTAATGACAACAAAGGTTTTTTCCGAAAAGGATGGTGGCCCCAAATGATGCGCGGGAAATACCGGATTCTGACAGCTTGCCTTGTTTTTTCCCTGACCGCAGGAGCGGCCTGGGCCGCACCTCTTGCCCTCCCCACCATCAGCGTCGGTGTCGGCAAGGTCTCCCAACCGGGAGATGTGTCGGCAATTCTCCAGATATTCTTCCTGATGACTGTCCTTTCACTTGCGCCGGGACTTCTCATCATGACGACATCATTCACCCGGACCGTGGTTGTCCTCTCCTTTCTCCGTAACGCCATCGGCGCCCAGCAGGCGCCTTCGAACCAGATAATCGTCGGGCTTTCCATGTTTCTTACATTTTTCATCATGACCCCTGTCTGGCAGCAAATCGACAGCCAGGCACTGAAGCCTTACAAAGCCGGGACCATCACCCAGGAAGTGGCCTTTAAAAGAGCCGTGGCGCCGGTCCGAAAATTCATGTTCTCCCAGACCAGGGAAAAAGATATCGCCCTCTTCCTCAGCCTGTCGAAGACGCCCAGACCAGGGAATGCCGACGATGTACCGACCATGACCCTGATCCCGGCCTTCATGGTTTCGGAATTAAGAACGGCTTTCCAGATCGGTTTCCTCATCTACATACCTTTTCTGGTTGTGGATATGGTGGTTGCTTCGGTACTCATGTCAATGGGGATGATGATGCTGCCGCCGGTCATGATATCGCTTCCCTTCAAGATACTCCTTTTTATACTGGTGGACGGATGGGGATTGATGATCGGCTCACTGGTGAAGAGTTTCGGATAAAGACAGGTAAAGGTAGAGGTAAAGGTAAAGAAAAGAATTACTCTACCTTTACCTGTGAGCGAAGCGAACGAATACCTTTACCTTTAAAGGAGTTTCCATGACCCCCGATCTGGTTGTACAACTGGCCCGGCGCAGTTTCGAAGCCACTCTTCTTCTTGCCGCGCCGCTTCTGATCTTCAGTCTTGTCGTTGGTCTCACCATCAGCATTTTCCAGGCGGTCACCTCCATAAACGAGGCCACCCTCTCCTTTGTTCCGAAGATCGTGGCGGTTATGGTGGCCATGATCATCTTCTTCCCCTGGATGATGACCTACATGTGTGATTTTACCCGTGAAATCTTCGGTCTCATCGCGCAAATGAGACATTGATCGATGTCCGGGATATTGCCTTTTCTTACGCTTAACGATTTCGTCTTTTTCACCCTGGTGCTGGCGAGGATGGCGGGATTATTCGCCGCAATTCCCATTTTCGGCGGACGGCGGGTGCCATTGACCGTGAAGGCCGCGGCAATTCTGGCGATTGCCTTGGTTCTCTTCCCGATTGTGCGCGACAAAATTCCGCAAATGCCTACCGATACGATCTCACTGGTCATCCTGATCATCCGCGAGTCGCTGGTCGGGCTCACACTCAGCCTTCTTTCCCAGGTTATTTTCGCTGCCGTCCAATTCTGCGGGCAGATGATCGGGATGCAGATGGGGCTTTCCATGGCCTCCCTGTTTGATCCCGAGGCAGGGCAGGTTCCGGAGATAGCGATTTTCCAGGATCTCCTGGCCATGCTGCTCTTCATGACCCTGGGGGTCCACCACGTCTTCATCAGGGCAATCGTCGAAAGCTATTCGCTGGTGCCTGTCGGCGCATGGCATATGAGCGGGGGGCTGATTCATTTCCTCATCGCCGCAACCTCCGGGTTGTTCGTGCTGGCGATCAAACTGGCCGCGCCCGTAATGGTCACGCTTCTGGGGACAAGCGTGGTCCTGGGAATCATGGCGCGCGCCTTCCCGCAGATGAACATATTCATGATCAGCTTTCCCCTCAATATAGGCATCGGTTTTCTGGTGCTCGGCCTTTCGCTGCAGGCATTCAGCCATACGCTTGTGGACGCTTTCGGCAGTATCCCGGCGCAGATCAGGATTCTCTTCAAGCTCATGGCGTGAGCAACATTGACCGCTAGCAGTTAGTCGCTAGCAGCTTGCCGCTGATTATTGGAACAACCAATGGCCGACGAAGACAAACAATCCAAAACCGAACAACCGACCGGAAAGCGCCGCAGTGATACGGAAAAGAAAAGCGGCCCTCCCCGCAGCCGCGAATTGACGTCAACGTTGACCCTCCTGGCTTCATTCCTGTTTCTTTACCTGGCGGGCGGCTCGATGTTCGGCAAGATGAAAGAGTGCTGCCGCGAGCTTCTCAGTGACGCCGGCAGCTTTACTATGAGCCAGACGGCTGTCTACAGCCTCATGCTCAAACTGATGGGTACTCTGGCATACATACTGTTACCCTTTCTCCTTGCCGCCATGTCCGCCGGGGTGGTAGTCTCAATCGGCCAGGGGGGATTTTCATTTTCCACTGAGAGGCTTTCCTTCAATCCCGGCCGCCTAAACCCCGTGAGCGGCCTCAAGAAGATGTTCAGCGTCGATAGCCTGGCCGAAATCGTCAAGTCGCTTCTGAAGCTGGCAATAGTTGCGTATGTCGCGTACCATACCCTCCGCAATGAAGCGGAGGGTCTCATTCTCCTGACCGGCCGCAGCATTCCGGAAATTGTGGAATCCTTCAGCCGGCTTGCTTTCAGCCTGGTTCTGCATATAGGCGGTATACTGCTGATCCTCGGGATTCTGGATTATCTTTTCGTCAGGTGGCGGTTCATCCAGAATATCAAGATGACAAAGCATGAAGTGAAAGAGGAACACAAGGAATCCGAAGGTGACCAGAAGGTAAAGGGGAAAATGCGCTCTGTTCATCTGGAGAGGTCGCGGAAAAGGTATCTGCAGATCATTCCCACCGCCGATGTGGTCATTACCAACCCGACCCATTACGCGGTGGCGTTGAAATACGACCGGGACCGGATGTACGCCCCGGTTGTAATAGCCAAGGGGACTGACTATCTTGCCCAGAAGATCAAAGAAATAGCCAGGGAGAACCGGGTGACGCTGGTCGAAAACCGGTTCCTGGCCCGCGAGCTCTATGCGCAGGTGAAGGAAGGCGAAGCTATACCCGAAGCCCTCTATGCGGCCGTTGCGGAAATCCTTGCGTATGTCTACGGACTTAAGGGGAAAATATGATATCAGGGTACAGTTGAACAGTAAGACAGTGAAACAGTGGAACAGTTGAATCTTCTTAAGATCCACTGTCCACTGTTTAACCGTCCACTGTTCAACTGTCTCTGCTTAGCGGAATACGAGCATAGTTGCCGTCTGATTGATGTGGCCGATGTATTGCTCGCCGTAGGTGCTGAAACCAACCGTGGGCACCTCTTCAAACA